>NZ_JCACKA010000028.1:0-54148 GCF_059505145.1 Mojavia sp. | reverse complement strand
ATTCATCTCCCTCAAAGACTCATTCATCTCCCTCAAAGACTCATTCATCTCCCTCAAAGACTCATTCATCCACCTCAAAGACTCATTCATCTCCCTCAAAGACTCATTCATCTCCCTCAAAGACTCATTAATCAGTCTTAAGACTTACGCATTCGCTACGAAAAACAATGTGACGATGATGGATGAATACTTGCCAAGAATTTTATCTGTCATCTATGGTAATGTATCGCCAGCAGAGGCGATCGCACCCTGCAATATTAAGAGCTAGGTCTTACAGTTTATAACCATAGATTGGTTAAAACTTTCGGATCAAGAAGTAAGATTTTTTTATGAACAATGAGGGTATTAATAACAATAATTCTAGTGATGTTGTTCCTCAAGACCGCACTGATGGAGTAGATTCCCCAAAGAAAACAGCCGAATTGCAAACTAGCCATCAGCAGGAAAATAGAACACAATCACACACCATACCGCCCTTGACTGCTGCAACCATCAACAGGGTGCAAGAGGGTTTGGCTGCGGCCATTGATCCTGCTGTTCGGCAGACGATTGAAGAAGCTCTCAAAGACTTGGCAGTAATTAATTCAGAGTATCGGGAACCCAGAGCTAACGGTGGGTTGCGGCGCTTTGTATTGCGATCGCTCATTCACGGTTTATTCCGGGTGCGGGTAGAATATCAAGAAAGGCTGCCTCAAGAACCTGCAATTTTGGCTGTCAACCATCTGCACCATATCGACCCATTCCTTCTACTAGGCGAACTTCCCGCCCAACCTTACTACTACATCTTGGGTGATGCTCGCACCCTTTATAACAAGTGGTGGAAGCGCCTCATCCTTGGGTTTGCCGGAGGTGTCATTCCTTTAGAACGGATTTGGAAAGAAGAAATTGCTGTGATTGCAGAGGCGAAAGCCGGACGGCAAGACCTTGTTGAGTTGGCTACAGCTATTGAAGAGAATGTACCCACTGGTGGAGATATACAAACACTACGACAGATAGACCGCATTGTTCTAGCACTTTTAGCTCGTGGTGATGGCATAGTTCTGTTTCCAGAAGGGCGACTAGGAGACACTGAAGGCAAGTTACACCTCCCCCTCAAGCGAGGAACTGTGATTTACGCCCTACGAGCTGGTGTACCGATAGTACCAGTGGCTTTAATTGGCACTCATGACCTTTATCTGGGAAAAGAGTTAACTATTCGCTTTGGTCAACCATTATCTTGTTCTGCAACCTCCATACCGAAGCGACAGGAAGTAGATGCAGTTTTATCAGCATTAGAGAACGCAATGCTCGCTCTGTTACCAAAAGACTATCAGGAACCAAGGGGAATAAAGCTGTTTCGTAGTTTCCTCAATCATATGTTTTGGTAAAGAATTATTTCTCTAAAAAGTTTGTCATTTTGAAATTAGATGTGCCTTCCCAACAATGGTTCAAACATGCGTTAATTCTGGCATCTGGTAGCTCCGCAGATTCATTGGATGCATTAAATTGTACTGCTGTCACAATGTACTCAAAAATAATCACACACTGTTTCGTAGGCGACATTCTTTCAACCACAATTGTTTCACCCACCTTTGGGATTTGAGGTAAATCTACCACAAACGTCTCCATCTTCGGTTTTTCTAGTGGATTTTTAAAATTGAAATACTTACAGTAAACAAGAATTTTCGCTAAGAAAACTACCAATAACGCTGAACAATTTAATATATAAAAAATTAATACAAGCAAGTATCCTAGCTCTTTATTGCTTAGGAATTAGATGTTTGAAAGCTGAATGTTTATCAGCTTACTTACCTTGCCACAACCGCTGCCAGAACTTAATAATCTTTCCAACTATCTCTTCTAGCCAAAGCATAATACTATCAAGCAATTCTAGAAGTTGCTCTAAAATATGCTTTTCATATCCAATGAGGGTGGCTTGAGTTTCTATCCAGTCTGGCTTGGCCTCAACTTGAGTGCTTTGGTGTTGAGCAATTTCCCCTTTTTTACTTGCATTTTGAGGTTGGGAAATCCGAGAAGTAATTTGTTTTACAGAGTTGACTTTTCCCGATTTTTTTTGAGTAGACACAACATTTCGAGGTGATTTTTGCTGTTGCACCAACCCAGAACTCGGTTTTGGTTGCTGTAAAAAGTTTTGATAATTCCTAATCAAATTTCTGGGTGAAGAATGCGCTGCTGATTGATTGGATACTTCCACTTTTTTACTTGCAGAGGGCGCAACTGATTTGTTTACAGAAGTCTCATAGCCACCATACAAATCACTCCACGTCAGCCAAGCATCTGCGGCTAAATCTGCATTCTGCAAACGACTGTTTCTAGGCATCTTGGAAAAGCGATAAGGTAATCGTTTGCCTTGTGCTTTTGTATCGGAATCTCTGGAACTTAGTTGTTTTTGTTTGCTAACACCAAAAAAGTAATTGAGTGCTGCTGCAATCAAAGATTGAACCTTTAGCGTCTGAGTCTCCATATCAGCCGCAACTGCAATTTCTCCTCTGGCTGCTAGCTGCTCTTTCCCATAAAGAAATATATTTAACTGAGTTTGGGCAACTTGGATAATTTCTCGGCTATGTTGTTGTACAGGTACTAAAGCATTTGATTCTAAATTTGCCACTGCTGCATCTAAAAATGCTAATATCCTTTGAGAATGCAGTGAATATTTAGATTCAATTTCTTGTTCTGTTACTGTCCCCTGTGGTAGAGCAGTCACCTGCTCTGGATGACTACCAGTTAGCTTTGCTAATAAATGCTGAATTTCCGGTAATAGCGCTGTTTCTTTCTTGACTTCAAACATACGCCAACAACGCCAATAGTTAGCAATTTCGTTAATAATTCGGTCTGCTAATTTGGCTTGTTGTTGCAAAGTCAAAATGTCTAGAATTTCATTATCGATAGTGACAAGTACCAAGTTGCGATTCACTAAATTTGTAGCAACTCCCCGCACTACTGGATGATTATGCTTAAGGGTATTCTCTGTTGATGAAGCGCTGAGACTCCCTGGCAGATTATTTGGAATAGTTAAGGATTCAGAAATACTAGGTTGAGTGGTTGGTTGATGATGAAAAATTTTTAACCAGGAATCCTTTAAGAACTTTAACGGATTTGTAGGCGTTGATCTACTGTTTGGGGGAGTAGCAGTAGCTTCCTCCAATGGTAGATTTTTGACAGTCTCTAGTACGTTCTGAATGGGGGTATCAGCAGCCAGAGGCGTTTCTGGTTCTAACTGTAGTTTAGTTTGTTGTTGTTTTGTATACAGTGTCCTCTCTGCTGAATGGGCTGACTGCAACAGTATATGTACAGGATAAAGTAGTACCTCAACACCCCATTTAGTGGCAACTTGTACATGGCGGATGGTATGTTCCCACTGTTGAGTCAACCGCCGAGATTGCTGGTGGACAAAGTTAAATATTCTGCTTTGATAACGACCAGAGGAACCAGAAGGCATGGTAGTGATTTATAAGTTTAAGCTTTGTTGAGTTGCGAGACTCCCAGCGAATAGTCAAAACGACAAACTGTTAAATATCGTAAGTGCCCTAATCTTAACTAAAATATGACCTCTACTGTATCTTCATCTCATACTAAATTAATCACAGAAGCAATTGAGAAATTGCGCTCTTTTTGCCAAATTAACATTCAGTCTACCTGGCTATACCAGGAATCTGACCAGAATACTGTTGTTGCCACATCTGATTTATCTCAGTGGACGCCTGTAGAGCTAAACGATAAAGGAAGTATAGCTTGGGCAGGGGGTAAACAAGTTTTGTGGCTGGCTCAAAAAATCGTGGTTCCCCAGGATTTACAGGGTTATCCGTTAGCGGGGTTATCTTTGCGGCTGGCGTTGCTTTGGTGGGCGGATGCTGCCGAGATTTATGTTAATGGCGAGTTGGTACTGGAAGGAGATTTGTTTGATTGCTCACCCAGAGTACTTCTCAGCCAAGGAATTACGCCAGGCGAAGAATTTATTGTGGCTTTGCGGTTGGTGAGTCCGGGACATGATAATGGTGCTTTGGTGCGATCGCTCCTTGTTTACGAATCTAATGATTATAATCGTCCAGATGCCGGTTTTGTAGCTGATGAGTTGGCTGTGGTGCAGCTTTATTTAGAAAGGTTTGCACCAGAGAAGTTGGATGATTTGGCGGGGATGGTTAGAGAAATTATGAACCGCAAAGACGTAAAGATAGAGAAGGAAGAGTGGGAAAATATTCTCTTGACAGTGCGTCATCGCCTCCAGGAATCCGATATTTATCGGCGTGCATCAGCTTCCATCGGTGATTCAAAATCTAAATTCTATTTATTGGGTCATGCTCACTTAGATTTAGCATGGCTGTGGCCTGTGAGTGAAACTTGGAATGCAGCACAACGCACTTTTGAGTCGGTGCTGAAACTGCAACAAGATTTTCCAGAGTTAATCTACTGTCATTCAACACCAGCACTTTATGCTTGGATTGAAGAACATCGTCCAGATTTATTTACAGCAATTCAAGAGGCGGTAGCTGCTGGACGTTGGGAAGTTATCGGCGGAATGTGGGTTGAACCGGAACTCAACATCATTGCTGGTGAATCTATTGTGCGTCAGCTATTGTATGGTCAGCGTTACATACAAGAAAAATTCGGTAAACTTTCGCCTATAGTATGGGTTCCAGATAGTTTTGGTTTCTGTGCTACTTTGCCCCAATTTTTAGTGAATGCTGGCGTTGAGTATTTCGTCACGCAAAAGTTGCGATGGAATGATACCACTAAATTTGATTATGGCGCTTTTTGGTGGCGATCGCCTGATGGTAGCGAAGTCTTCAGTTTCATGTCTGCGCCGATTGGTGAAGGTATTGATCCGGTAAAAATGGCAGCTTACGCTTGTGAATGGCAAACCCAAACTCAGCTACCAGAAGCCCTCTGGCTTCCTGGTGTTGGCGACCACGGCGGTGGCCCTACCCGTGATATGTTAGAAACTGCCCGACGCTGGCAACACTCTCCTTTCTTCCCAGAACTAAAATTTACAACTGCTGAAAAATATTTAGAGCAAATTCGCACAGAAGACACAGAAAATACCAATTTCCCCGTTTGGGAAGATGAACTGTATTTAGAATTCCATCGTGGTTGCTACACTACCCACGGCGATCAAAAACGTTGGAATCGTCGTTGTGAAGGATTATTGTACCAAGCTGAACTATTTGCAAGTTTGGCAACGGTCAGTTGCGGTGTGAAATATCCCCAAGCTGAAATCGAAACAGCTTGGAAACAACTGTTATTTCAGCAGTTTCACGATATATTGCCTGGTTCTTCAATTACCCAAGTTTATATAGATGCGCTACCCCAGTGGCAGCAGGTGGAACAAGCAGGAACGAAAATATTACAAGAATCATTGTTAGCGATCGCATCTCACATCACCCTACCACAACCACCACAGCCTGAGAGTTTGCCTGTTGTCGTTTTCAACTCGCTCAATTGGCAACGTTCTGAGGTAGTTGCTGTTACCTTACCCACACCAGCAACAGTTAATCATCAGTGGCAGATTTACGATGTTTCTGGAAACCAACTTGTATCGCAAGTAAGTAAAGCATCAACTCTACTATTTCTTGCTAGCGATATTCCATCCGTCGGTTACCGCTTATTTTGGCTTGTCCCCACTTCCTCCCTCCCTCCCTCTCCCCCGCTTCCGGCTGGCTGGGTTCTAGAAAATGAATTTTTGCGCGTTATAGTTAATCCTGACACCGGAGATTTGTCTAATGTTTTTGACAAAACCCATCAACGAGAAGTTTTAAGTGGTGCTGGTAATCAATTGCAAGCTTTTAAAGATAGCGGTCAATATTGGGATGCTTGGAATATCGACCCCAATTATGCCCAACATCCTTTACCACCAACTACTCTCAAATCTATTGAGTGGCTAGAACAAGGTGCGGTGCAAAGCCGTCTACGGGTGGTGCGTCAGTTGGGTGAATCGGAATTTTGCCAGGATTATATTCTGCAAGCTGGTGTACCTCTACTCAAAATTGCCACCACTGTTGATTGGCAAGAAAATCAGGTGTTGGTGAAAGCAGCTTTTCCTTTAAATATCACCGCAGACTTTGCTACATACGAAATTCCCTGTGCTGCTATTCGCCGTTCAACTCAACGACAAACCCCCGCAGAACAGGCAAAATGGGAAGTTCCTGCCTTACGTTGGGCTGATTTAACTGGCGAAACAGATGAGTTGAGCTACGGTGTCAGTTTGCTGAATGATTGTAAATACGGTTACGACAGTCAACCAAATCAACTACGCCTGACTTTACTACGCAGTCCTAATTGGCCTAATCCAGAAGCTGACCGAGGCTTTCACGAATTTACCTATGCTTTATACCCCCATGCTAATAGCTGGGAGTCAGCCCATACGGTTAAGCGTGGCTACGAATTAAACATCCCACTGCAAGTGATTGTCAACTCTGTTAGCAATCACTTGCCAATACTCAGCACTAATGACAAGGTTAGCTTTCTAAATTTATCGGCTGATAATTTAATCTTGATGGCATTAAAGCAAGCAGAAGATAATCCGCAACAGCTGATTTTACGGTGTTATGAATGTCACGGAGACACAGCCAAGCTATCTTTGCAAAGTGATGTGGAATTGAGTCTAGGAGATGAGGTAGATTTATTGGAGCGTTCTGCTACTCAGGAATTCTCATCTCAGCAACAAATCTTCACTATCCAACCTTGGAAAATTGTCAGTTTTAAAATTATACCAGAGCCTCAATCCTGATTTTTAGGAATTTTGACTATTGTACAGGCGCGGGCGATCGCGTCTGTACCCTTGAGCGTAAACTGTTTAGTCTTCGTGATCCTCAAATGGATCTGCTAATTCCTTGCTAGGAGGCCCAAAAGATATATAGATGCCCCACCCGGTGATGGCTATAACAGCGGCGGCGACAGAAATGCTAAGAACTATTGCGGGTTCCATAACTTAGGGATAGATTATGAGTGCTATTCTTATAGAATATTACAGAAGATTAAAAAAAGCTTTGGCAAGTAATCTTAGGTGAACTATGGCACAAAGGACTAGGTTGGGAGATATACTGAGACCCTTGAACTCGGAGTATGGGAAAGTCGCTCCGGGTTGGGGTACAACTCCGGTGATGGCTGTTTTTATGCTGTTATTCTTCGTATTTCTGCTGATTATTTTACAAGTCTATAACAAGACCATCCTGATTCAGGATGTATTTGTTGATTGGCGCAGTATAGGCCGTTAACTTATACAAGGTTGTTAAGCCTGTAGAATCAGCGAAGCTACACCCGGCTCGTCCGGGTTTTTTTGTGGATTTGATACTGAAAAAACTAATCGAAAACAAGTAAACATATTATAGATAGGGAGATTGTATACTCTCATTTGTCTGCTTCACCTGTAAATTTATAGGAGAATTCACGTGAATGTATTTGGTATTGGGCTACCAGAAATGGCTGTAATTTTGGTAGTGGCGCTATTAGTATTTGGCCCTAAAAAACTGCCAGAGGTTGGTCGTAGTCTTGGTAAAGCAATTCGCAGTTTTCAAGAAGCTTCTAATGAATTTCAAGGTGAGTTTAAGCGGGAAGCTGAACAAATCGAACAAGCTGTGAAGACTACCGCCGAACTTGAACCCAAGCAAATCGAACCAGCGCAATCAAGCCATGACACTGCTGGTTCTTCCCAAACAAGCTAAGTAAGTGCTGCATATCGATTGACTATCAGCAAAATGACAGATGCTGTTACAAAACCAGCTTTGGTAATTCCTCAGCTAATTGTCGGGTTGGGGAATCCAGAGCCTAAGTATGACCAAACGCGCCACAATATCGGCTTTGCTGCTGTTGATGCTATCTCTCGTTCTTGGCAAATTCCCCTAGCAGAAAATCGTAAGTTTCAAGGGGAGTTCGGCGAAGGCATCGCGCCTGTTGGCGGTAAAATCCGCTTGCTGAAGCCATTAACTTATATGAATCGGTCAGGGCAAGCAATACAAGCGGTAACTAGTTGGTATAAATTACCGCCAGAGTCGGTGTTAGTAATTTATGATGATATGGATTTGCCTTTGGGAAAGACTCGCCTACGCTTGTCTGGTTCCGCTGGAGGACATAATGGTATGAAAAGCGCGATCGCACATTTAAGTACTCAAAACTTCCCACGTTTGCGAATCGGCATTGGCAAACCGAAAGGCGCAGGTAATATTGATGATTCGGGTGCTGTCTCCCATGTACTGGGGCGCTTTTCTGCTACCGAAACTCAAATGATGTCTCTTGTACTTCAGTTTGTGGTTGAGTGCATAGAATTCAGCCTGAAACAGGGAGTAGAAAAAGCGATGAACCGTTGTAATAGTCGTACTATTGATACTTCTGAGTCTTAAGTATAAATAAGTCTAGTGCTGAGTCCTAAGCCCTGAGTCCTAAGCAATACCACATAGCGAAACAGGGAAATTAAAAAAGAATACAACTTTTATTTTGGTTGATGGGTAGCGATTGTCGCTGACTCCATCCAACCATACTCAGACACTTAAAATGCCCTATATATGGGCAAAATAATTAACTCACACCCCAATCAGGGGTGCGATGCATTTTGGTTAATTTTTGTAAGAAGGATGGCAACGTTTTGTTACTCGTTTAAGAACCTGTTTTCAAGTAGCACTACTACCAAAATAGGTTTATTTAAAACGTCGCTTGCGTCTAGCTGCCACTGCCTTACGTTTACGCTTTTCCAATGGTGTTTCAAAATGCCGATGATACTTGACGTCAGCTAAAATACCAGCTTTGGAAACCTGGCGTTTAAACCGACGTAGAGCTGAATCTATTCCTTCGTTTTCTCCTAAAACCACTTGGGTCATTCTTGCCGTGTCCTCATTATCGATCAGTTTCCATTGTAATAGCAGCCCCAGACTTAGCAAAACTCCCCTAGTCTAGAACAAGTAAAAAAGCAATTCATACGGTTGAGGCAGATTATATATGCTTCATAGCGGTGAATTTTACTTTTAAGTGAAAATTAATTTTAGTGCTGTAACGCGCTCTCAGTGGGAGTTCAGAAGATGGGGCGATAATAACACCAAAATTTTTCCGATTATACTACATGATAGTAAGTTATGTAACTTCGGCTTTTGATAACTATTGATAAAAATCTATTCTTTATACTTTTTTTGAAAGTTGATTCTACCCTCGTGCAATAATTTATATCGAGTAAATAATGCTGTCAAAACAACAAATAACTTCCACAAGCTAGTTGGTCTGAAAATTACTCCACCACTCAGAAAAACTAGCACTATACCAGTAGTTAATAAAATCTATCTGAGTTTACTATTTTCTCGACGGAAAAACACTAATATAAATAATCCTGCCATAATTGCTAAAACAGATGCAGTGGCAGGTAAACTACGCTATGAAATTGTATAGTAACCACCTACAAATATAATGTTTTGGTCAAAAAAGTGAATGCCTAGAAAAACTAGAATCAAGCCTATTAATTTAATTAACAACCTACTAATATTTTTTACTTCTTTAGTGGCTGAAACTTATTTCTATAAAATTAGACTTTAGTTATTAAATATCTGTAAAATAGTAAGTTAACTTTATTTAATTATTGGGTTTTTCTCAGTGAATTTACTGAGAAAAAACCTTGAATATTTGTGTTAAGGTTCCCTAACGAAACTAAGCGATCGCCATTGGCAGAAAAGCAACGTATTCTTACTCAGGAGTAAGGTCAAGAGAAAGAGCTAGTTGATAGATTTGACGACGGGGAAGTGAAGTAAATTTTGCTAACTGACGGCTAGCTTGCGACCGCGAGATTCCCTGACGGATTAATTGTTGTAGTTCAGCTTTAAGTTCTGCTTCTGTCAGTTGAGGTTGACTGGGTGGGGTTCCCGCCACCACTAAAGTATATTCGCCTTGGGGTTCACGCTGGGTATAGTGGGCGATCGCGGCAGCTATTGTCCCCCGCCAAAATTCCTCATAAAATTTTGTTAGCTCTCGTGCGAGTACAATTTGGCGATCGCTTCCTAGAGTTTCTCCTAAGTCTTGTAAAGTGTCACGCAACCGATGGGGCGACTCGTAGAAAATTATAGTGCGGGATTCTGTTTGCAGAGATTCTAAATGTTCTCGTCGTTGTTGTCCTTTTGCTGAGAGAAAGCCTTCAAAGACAAATTGATTAGTTGGTAATCCAGATGCACTCAAAGCTGTAATTGCGGCACTAGCACCAGGAATTGGAACTACTTGTATCCCCGCCTCTGTACAGGCTTTCACGAGTTCGTATCCCGGATCGGAAATTCCTGGCATTCCAGCATCACTTACCAGGGCAATTGCTTTGCCATTACCTAGATGCTCTAATAATTCGGGAATGCGGCTGTTACGATTGTGTTCGTGGTAACTCACCTGGGGTGTTTTAATTTGAAAATGTTGTAGCAGTTTCCCCGTGTGGCGTGTGTCTTCCGCAGCAATTAAATCCACAGTTTGCAAGATTCGTACTGCCCGAAAGGTGATATCTTCCAGATTGCCAATTGGTGTGCCGACAACGTAAAGTGTTCCTGGTTTTGGATCAGTCTGCATGAAGCAATTTAAAATTGTCTAACTTAATTGTGGCAATTGTCTTGACTGGTTACCTGTATACCAATAAATCCACAATAGCTTATGGTGGTAAATCCTCAATCCCAGTCTGCTTTATTTGTAGGTTTAGTAACCTTGGATTTGATTTACTTAGCTGAGTCTGCCCCGCAAAATAATCAGAAGATTGTAGCAAGTGATTATACTGTGGCAGCAGGTGGCCCAGCTACAAATGCTGCTGTCACCTTCAGTCATTTAGGGAATCAAGCTACTGTATTGGGTGTGGTAGGTTCTCACCCGATAACGCAGCTAATTCGCCAAGATTTGGCAACTTACAAAGTAGCGATCGCAGATCTTGAACCTAGCACTAACGCAGCAGTACCTGTCTCTTCGATCATTGTTACCCAATCTACAGGTGAACGAGCAGTAGTTTCCATTAATGCTGTCAAAATTCAAGCGAGTAGTTCATCTATTCCCTCAGAGATTTTGCATAATGTTGATATAGTGCTGATTGATGGGCATCAGATGGCAGTTGGCATAGCGATCGCGCAAATCGCTAAAGCTAAGAATATCCCAATTGCGATCGATGGTGGCAGTTGGAAAACCGGATTTGAGCAACTCTTACCGTTTGTTGATTACGCTATTTGTTCTGCTAATTTTTATCCCCCCAACTGTCATACACCAGCAGAAGTGTTTGCCTATCTTAGTTCTTTTGAGATTGCTCACATTGCCATTACCCACGGAGAACAGCCAATTGAATACTTAAGTTGCGGTAATTATGGCGTTGTAGATGTGCCGCGTATTCAAGCAGTTGATACACTGGGGGCTGGAGATATTTTCCACGGTGCCTTCTGCCATTATATTTTACAAAACAGTTTTACCGACGCGCTGGCATTAGCAGCTTGTGTCGCCGCTAATGCTTGTCAATTTTTTGGTACTCGCCGTTGGATGGATTCACCCAAACAATGCTGATTAGTTAAATTTAACTTAGACAAGGCTGAATTAATGAAAGACTTACAAGAAATATTAGCGATCGCTCGTCAGGTGGGATGGGGAGCAGCAGATATACTAAGGTCTTATTATCACGGGACTGCCAAAAGCTCTAACCTTGAAGTGCAGTATAAACAAAATGAGCCTGTCACGGTTGCAGATATAGCTGTCAGCCAATACATTTTGGATAGTCTACAAGCAGCTTTGGGCGACAAAGAATTTGCCTATATCAGCGAAGAAACCTATAAATCGCAACAGAGTAAAGATAATGCTCAGTTCGTATGGATCATTGATCCTTTAGATGGCACACGCGGCTTTATCGATCAAACTGGGGACTACGCAGTTCACATTGCTCTAGTTAAAGAGACACGCCCAATACTGGCAGTAGTAGCAGTACCGGAAGCAGAAAAGTTATATTATGCTATACAAGGCGGAGGTACATTTGTAGAAACAAGTAATGGCTCTGCTCCCTTACAACTGTTGTTTGGACTAGGCACAAAACGCCTTGAGGATTTAACTCTAGTAGTTAGTCGTTCTCACCGCAATCAAAGGTTAAATTACCTTCTGCAAAATTTACCCTGTCGTCATCAAAAAGCTATTGGTAGTGTGGGTTGCAAAGTTGCAGCTATTGTTGAGCAACAGGCAGATATCTATATTTCTTTATCTGGCAAGTCTGCCCCTAAAGACTGGGATATAGCAGCGCCAGAATTAATTTTGACAGAAGCTGGTGGCCACTTTACTCACTTTGATGGCACTCTATTGCAGTACAACACCGATGATATTAATCAGTGGGGTGGTTTGCTAGCTAGTAATGGTCAATACCACGAGGTACTATGTAAGGAAGCAGAGAGGATTTTAGCACAGTTGCCTAATGCATAAAGTTTGGGAAATTAATTGCATGAATATCTCCTTGATGTCAGGTACTCAAATTTCGTTTCATAAGTAATTAAAATAGTTGTTAGCAAATAATGTTGAAAAATGCAATCAAAGTGCGATAATGTAGTACACACAAGAATAACTTCGTAAATAGCAGCTTTCGCTGGGTATCCCACGATAGATGTCTTTTAAATCCAACTCCGTAGGAGTTTATTTTCAGATGCTGTGTTATAATCGTGGATATAAAGATTATTTTCGGTTGAGTTAGTCGTTTTGGTTTCTAAAAAGCGTCTCTCCGAATTTAACTCTCTACACTCTCTGAATTCGGAGACAGAATATGTCAATTTACGTTGGAAATTTGTCCTATCAGGTTACAGAAGAAGACCTGAAGAGGGCCTTTGCTGAGTATGGAACAGTTAATCGCGTTCAACTACCAACCGACCGTGAGACAGGTCGTCCACGAGGTTTTGCATTTGTAGAAATGGAAACAGATGCTCAAGAAGCAGCTGCTATTGAAGCACTAGATGGTGCAGAGTGGATGGGACGTGATTTGAAAGTTAACAAAGCTAAACCTCGTGAGGAAAGAAGTTCTTCCCCTCGTGGTAACTGGGGCAACAATGCCCGTAACAACAATCGCCGTAGTTATTAAGGCTTTCATTAAAAACAACTTAAAATCTAGAGTCTCCAGCAGATCAGGGCAAAGGCTCATCTCTGCTGGAATATTTTATTTTGTCTATTCATCCACATGAGGAGGAATCAGAATGACACAAGTAGTATTGGGGGAGAATGAAGGGATTGAATCAGCTCTGCGAAGATTTAAGCGGGAAGTTTCTAAAGCAGGAATTTTCCAAGATATGCGTAAGAAGCGTCACTTTGAGACGCCTTTAGAAAAAGAAAAGCGCAAAGCAATTGCTAGGCACAAGCAAAGTCGTAGACAACGTTCTCGCTACAAATAACAAATCCTAAAACATTGAATCTTCGTCTTAATTGCTCTGCCTTACTACAATTTTTGGTCGCAAATAACTCAGCAGACCCCCATGAATAATGATTTTAGTAGTAGCACTGTTGTAGCTTTCAGTGCTACTAAAAATGTAAATATCTAATATTACTCAGTATAAAAGTTTCTTTGAAGGAACTTCAAGAGATGTAGATGTATCTTCTTGTGTATCCATCAAGTGTCACAGATAATATCATTCTGCAATTTCTGGTTCTAAGTTTTCAGGAAAAATGTTGCGTCTCTACCATCTAATCATCGGTTCTGCGTTAGTAGCATTAGTTCCACTGGGAATAAAATATAGTCTTCCCCACTTGTCTGAACCCAAAACCGTGCAGACAACTCCAGTGGTACAAGCCTCAAAAAGCCCCAACTCTACAGAGGTAAATATCTGGAAAAAGATTCTGGGTAAGACAACTGCCCCAAGTGGTTGGCAAGTTGCTCCCTGTGAGGGGAATGCGCCTCTACTATGTGTTTTTACCAAAGGAAAACTCTTAGGTACAGTTGAGATTGGGATTTATCCATTAGAAAAAAATCCCGATTTTCAAAAGAAGCTTTTAGCAGCTGGTATTCCACCCAATACAAAAGTCGATTACCAAAATCCTAAGTATCAAACCCAATTATTGACGGCACTTAGGTCTTGGGTGACAGATTACTATAATATCTTCTCGAAGGATCGTCAGGCTAGCTATGGCAACCAGATTGTTTTCTCAGCCCATCCTCCGCAACCAGTAACCATTGGTAAACTGCAAGGAATGCGCTATGGGTTTACAGGAATCAACCAACAAAATGGAGTGCAGGAGCAGCATATCGGCCATGTTGCCTTTGATGGGAGCGCACTTTACGTAATTTCCTCTGCCTTTGACCCAGCCTCAGAAACGGGGAAATTTGATAAATTGGAAGACTGGACAATTTTTCAACCTTACTTATATGCGATCGCGGCGGATCTGCATTTGCCCAAATAGAAATGACTATGTTATAGGTGTGTGATTAGACTTTCTATATCGCACTCAAATATAACTAGCTTATTAGCAGATTCTGGATAGAAAGTATGTTTTAATTCGTTGACGCTTCCGTTACATTTTTGATAATTGGAATGAGTAATGGTTAATTGCAAACATTAACCATTACTCATTACCAATTACTTATAACTTTAAATCTCAGCAACAGCTCGTTCAATTAAACGACGTGCCAGAGTTTGTGTACCTGTGTGTTCATAGTAATTAGTTGCCACATCTAAGAACGCCGCCAGATAGTCTAATTTGCTATCAGAAATTTCAACAAAATTTTGCAAGTGCCCGGTAACTTTCTGTGGTGTGAGATTATTAGAGGCAACAAGACCGTTCATCCAACCTTTAACCGAATCAAAGCTTTCGCCGATAAAGTTAAGTTTACTGCCTGCATTATTGCCGGGAATAACATCTTGGATGTTTTGGAAAGTCGAGTTTTGTTCTAACTCCTGTGGATTTGTCTGACTAATTCCAGATATCGCTTTGCTAATGAAGTCAGGCCCCAAGGGTATCAAGCCATCAACGCAAACTAACGCCACCATCCGAATCAGCGACTCACCACTATACTCACCTAAAGAGCCAACGAAATCACCAATGCTGTCTCCTGGAATGCCATTAATTTGACAGAAGGCCACCAACTCAGCAACTAATTTCAAAGATAAGTCAATGGTTTGGGCTTTGTCAGGTTTGGGAGTAACAGTGTTTAAAAAACCTAATAAAGGAATTTTTTCACCTACTTTGTTAGCTAAAGCTGCTGCACCAAGAGCTTTATCTGTACCATCAACGGTTTGATAGAGCCACATAGCTCGTTGATATCCTTGGGATCTATCGTTATAAAGATAAATTGCTCGTTCGCCAATTTGCTGAATTAGCTCCTCATCAGTTTCGCCAGTTACTGTTTTAATAGTGTTGACAAAACCTACAGTATTTTGCCATTGTCCAGGAGCGACAAAATCGAGCGCATTCAACAGCGAAATAGTCAAGCCACTAGTTGGTAGTTGATCCACTAACTCAAAAATCGGTTTGCTCAAATTAATCTCCTTAAGCTGTTGTAATTTTTATCTCGGTAGTGCAGTTTATTTGAGTTTAGCCAAACCATTAAGATTAAATTTTTCGATCCAAGCTTCGCGCTCTTTAGTGGTAAAAGCTGGGTCTTTAGAAATCACTTTCACTTGATACTTACCCACTAAAATCGAAGTTTGAGTATTACCAACTGCTACTGCGGGATAACCACCAACTTTTTTAGTGCTTTTGGAGAATTTTGCCGCAGCATTGGGAATACTCGTAGTGTCAGAAATAGCAAGTTGCGCGACAACTTTATTACCTTTTTTCAGGTTGGCTTCGGAAAAGCCTTTTTTCTCTTGAGTATAGACGCGCTGATAGCCATCTCCGCCAGCCGGGAAAAATTGGTTCAATTTGCTACCCTGAGTTGCTTCTTTGGCAACTGCTTGACCACTTTTTTGGCGGGTGCTTTCTTGCTGTGCTTGATCAAAACGATTGGGTTCTTTTGTAGAACAGGCTGTAGTCAGTAACAATACTGACAGTAAAACAGCAGCTAAAATCCTACGCTTACGGGGGAAAGTCATGTTTAGCTTCTCCTAATGTTTAAGCTTTGAGGCAATTATCAGCGCTTGTGTAATTTTTAGCCACAAACTTTACGTTTTGATAATATTGCTAAATTGTAATTGCTGAGTGATGAGTGAATAGAATCATGAATCTTTGTTCAGCATTCGGTACTCGTTACTCAGCAGGTTTAATTTAGGACTCTTGATTGCGGTAAGCTAAAACTGCATAAAATGGATCTCCCCCAGGCGCTCCCAACCACTGAAGAAAATTGGGGATGTTTGACTTATGGGCAATGACCTCTGGAGTAGTAAATCCTGGTACTGAGGCAAAATAGCTCTTGACTAATTCCACCCTAGTTTCTTCGGAAGCATCCCGCCAAGCTTGAATCGCTTTTTGAAAAAACATCCGGTTAGAAAAACTGATAATAGCGACACCACCGGGTTTGAGGATGCGGTAAATTTCGCTAAAGACTGCTTCTGGATACTGTACGTACTGTACAGAAACGCAGTTGAGAACGGCATCAAAATTTTGATCCTGCAAGGGTAACTGCGGATTATCATTGATATTTTGCACAAAGTAATGATTTAATCGGGAATTACGGGCTAATTCTTCAGCATTGAGTCCGTGTCCCTCAACATAGGAAAACTGCATTTCTGCTGGCAGATGAGACACCCAACTGCTCATCATGTCAAAGATGCGTGTGTTCGGTTTGAGTCGCTGACGATACAAATCTGTTAGCTGTTGAATAAAGCCTTCATCGACATGAGTGACGAAGCGCGGATCAGTGTAAAACAGCTTGTCATTTGTGTCATCTAACTTCAGGCGTTGATTCGGTCGAAGTATCATAGTTATTTCTTTTGGAGGAGATATTGACAAAAATGTGTCAGTTTTAGTTACTATTTGGATCTAGTATTTCGGATGTTGTCTTACATATTTTAAAAACAATATGGTAAAAAAATTAAGTTAACCCAACAACATTCAATTCGTACTAATTAATGTTGTACAAATTACGATTATTTCAAGCTGTGTGGCGGCAAATTCGCTTATTTTCGCAATTTGATTATTTCAGTCTGTTACTTTGGATACTGCCTTTATTGTTATGCAATTCAGGGCAGAATAGCTTAATGGCGCACGATGAAGGATATTATGCTTGGCGATCGCGCCTGATATTTGATACTGGTGACTGGATAGCTCCCTGGGGCGATGCACATCATAAAACTCCTGGCCCCTATTGGTTAATTGCTAGTTCCTACAAATTGTTTGGTATTAGTGAAATTAGTGCCCGATTTCCTAGTATGGTTGCTGGGATTTTTTGCCTGTTCATTATATATGAACTAGGCAAAATAATTTTGGGTAAAAGAGTGGCGTGGTTAGCATCTCTTATTTTGAGTTTGGAATTTCTCTGGTTGCAATCTAGTCGTTTAGCCGCACCAGATATTCCTATGATTATGTTGGTGCTTTTAGCTATTTTATCTTTACTAAAAGCTGAACTCTATCCTAAACATCGCTATTTTTTGGTTTTTATTGCTGGGTTGAGTTTCGGTTTAGGCTTCTTATTAAGAAGCTTTATGATTTTTTTGCCAATGATAGCTTTATTACCTTATTTAATTTGGGAACATCGCCGTCATCGTCATCTTACCAACCCAATGTTTTATTTAGGGTTGTTAGTAGGTTTAATTCCCTCCTTGGTTTGGCTTTGGTTAAACTGGTTGCGTTATGGTTATGAAAGTTTGGCACAGCTATTAGGATTTGTAATTGAGCTAGGTTCCGAAGACCGCAACTATAATGGAATCCTATTCTATATTTGGAATATTCCGTTAAAATCGTTCCCTTGGTTCTTCTTCGGGCTTTTAGGGTTAGCTTTGCTCTTATATCGCCCAATTGCTCGCTATCAAATGATATTAGTTGGTTTTCCGGTTGTACTGTTTGCTGAACTGAGTCTTTTTTCTACTCGTCTTTCTCACTATGCTCTTTGTCTTTATCCCTTTATAGCAATGCTTGCTGCTGTGGGTTTAGGCTGGTTGGGTACAATGTATGAGCAAGGATTTATATATCAAACTAACTCTTCTCAATCTTCTCTTCCAAGATTGGAAAGCAATATATTATTCTCATTTTTAAGGAAGGCTAGAGAAAATCTTCCTAGAAACTTTAGTTATGCCTTTGGTGTACTTGGTATTGTACTTTTGCTAGTAAGCATATTTGCTTTTAATTCAGATGATGGCTATATTCGCCAGCGTGCAATTCTGTGCTTGATTTTAGGATTGGGTTGGTTAATTGTGCCTTTGGTGTGGATTGGTCGTTACCACTTTGGTAAAAAGTTTCTCACAAATAATTACTGGGTGGCGAGTTATTTAATTCCTGCTTGGCTGACTTTGGCTATGGCTGGTAGTCTTGGTGTGTTAAGTGATTATAATCCTGCTTTTAGAGTTTTTTTCCAACAGCCTGCGATCGCCTCTATTCTTCAAACGCATCCAGTCTACTTTCTACAACCAGAAGACAAAAACTCTATACTGCTCAATTTCTACACTCCTATTCACGGTAAACAGGTAAATACAATTGCCCATCTACCACCTTTAAGTTATGCTTGGATCTCTGCACAACAGAAGGCTAATTTATCTCAGCCTTACCGTGTTATCGCTACACTGCAACAGTACCAGTTGATACAAGTCCTTTCCTAAATCAAGATGGATACTAGCTGTTGTCAAGAGAACGCAGTTTAGTTATAATAATATTACGTACACTAAATAATTATCTTAAATGGTTTCTACATTTAATCATTTTGAAGTACTAGAGTCGTGGCAGCAAGTTTTAGCACCATACAGTGTGGGCTACAGAATCAAATTGCTATCACAACTGCTAACTCGTAAGTTTACTGAAAAGTTAGAGCCGTTTGGATTAACGCCCTTTCACTGGTTAGTTTTGTGTTGTTTGTGGCAAGAAGATGGTTTACCAACTTCCAGTATTGGCGATAAACTCAAACAGGTAGGAGGGACATTAACTGGTGTCCTCGATCGCATGGAAGAACGTGGTTTGGTACGTCGAGAACGGGATGCTCACGATCGCCGCATCTGGCGGATTTGGCTAACCGATGCCGGCAAGGAACTAGAAACAATCTTGCCTCCACTAGCGGTAGAATTGCGTGAAGAAGCTATGTCTGGTATTTCTCAGGCTGAACGAGAATTATTTTCTGAATTATTAAGTCGGGCGATCGCTAATTTGTCTTGACATTGGGCATTGATGACGAGCGTTGTGGGATTTTCTGGTTAATACCTGTCTTGAGAAAAGGTCATAATCATCCAATTGGGTGAAGTAATGTTAAGCTTTGTTTCATCATAATATTACGTATGCTAAATATTCATTTGTTATTCAATATTAGGCATTTTAAATAAAAGACTGTTAATTAAATTATCAAATAAGTGAGTTGACAATTATGGGCATTAATACTTTCAACGGATACAAAAGCCAATACCTCTGTTTTAAGGGTCGTGTTGATAGTATTTCGCCAGCTTCCGGCGCTCAATTTGCTTTATTGCTAGCGGATAACCCCACGGGTAACTTCACCAAAATCGTACAACGCATTTCAATAAAAGTAATTAATTTTTAACCAAAAGAGTATTCAAGGATACGACTTGTGGATTACACCTGGGATGTCTGCGGAAGTTAGTGTAGAGGTTAAGTAAATCGGGTGCCAGTAACAGTTAATATGACCAATGAATAAAAGAAAGTGGCTGCTTCTACCTGCATTAAGATCAAAAAACTATCGCTTATTTTTTGCCGGACAAGGTATTTCCCTGATTGGGAGTTGGATGACACAACTGGCGACGATTTGGTTGGTTTATGACTTAACTAACTCCGCATTTATGCTAGGACTTGTCGGATTTACCAGTCAAATTCCTAGCTTTTTTCTTGCTCCCTTTGGGGGAGTATTTGTGGATCGTTTTTCTCGGTATCGTACCTTAATTGGTACGCAAATCTTGGCGATGATTCAGTCATTAGCATTGGCGGCGCTAGCACTGACTGGTATAATTCAGGTGTGGCACATCATTGCTTTGAGCTTGTTTCAGGGATTTATTAATGCTCTAGATGCGCCAGCAAGACAAGCATTTGTGCCAGAACTAGTAGAACATAAAGACGATTTAGCCAATGCGATCGCCATTAACTCAACCATGATCAATGGTGCGCGATTAATTGGCCCCGCGATCGGAGGTTTACTAATTGCCAGTGTTGGTGCTGCTTACTGTTTTTTAATTGACGGTTTGAGCTACATTGCTGTCATCGCCGCATTATTGGCGATGAAAATTAAACCTTGGAAAGTTACAGTTAGCCGTGGAAATCCTCTGCAACAAGTTCAAGAAGGATTCGTTTATGCTTTTAGCTTTCCACCAATTAGAGCCATCTTATTGCTATCAACTTTAGTTAGCCTGATGGGGTTGCAAAACACTATTCTTGTACCAATTTTTGCCGAAGAGATTCTCAAAGGTGGTGCAGAATCGTTAGGCTTTTTGATGGCCGCTTCAGGGCTGGGAGCATTATCGGGAGGTATTTATTTAGCTACGCGACGAACAATAGTAGGTATTGGCAGAATAATTGCTATAGCTCCAGCAATTTTAGGAGTTGGTTTGATTGCTTTTTCTTTTTCTCGATACTTACCGTTGTCTTTATTCTTAATGTTATTTGTTGGCTTAGGAACAATTCTCCAAATTGCTTCCAGCAATACATTTTTACAAACGATTGTTGACGAAGATAAACGGGGAAGATTGATGAGCTTGTATACAATGTCATTTTTAGGAATGATACCTGTGGGTAATTTATTAGGTGGTTTTTTAGCCAGTCATATTGGCGCTCCTAATACATTAATTATTGATGGCATAGCTTGTATCATAGGGTCTATTATTTTTGGTAGACAATTGCCTGCATTAAGAAAACTAGTTATGCCAGTATATGAGCAAAAAGGCATTTTAAAAGGCGTAGAATCCTCAAGATGAATCTATACCTTTGCGATTCGTTTAGGTGAAAACTTCGTAAGGTGGCGCTGTTGCTCATTAAAATGGTTGTGTTGGTTAAAATGTTTGATAAATAAGTTGTTCAGGAGAAAGATTACGCAGCTTCTCTACAATTCTCTCCCGCTTTTGTCGCTCAACTTCGGTGCGTTCCTACATCTGAGTCTGGTAATTGGGTATGCTCAGGTAGAGTTAATGCCGATAGGGAAGTTATAGGCTTTAACCAGTGATTTGTCTGACTTTTATTTTAATATTTACGCCAAAATACAAAGATGCTCAATAACTGACATCTGGTAAAAATTATGGTTTATTATTTGGAACCACAGATAAACACCGATAAATACCGATAAATTCTATATGTTTATCTGCGGTAGAGTCTTTTCGTTTTGGGCGATCGCTAGCAACTTTTGACAAAAAAGAATGATTTTAAATATTACTAGCTAACCGCAGTATCGTAGTTTTTATGAAACACCAGGATTATCGGAATTTTTGATCTTTTGCAAAATCTGTTCAACTTGGTAAGCTTTTTCGCCTCTATTTTGCTCTTTAAAGATATTTAAAGCTTTGTTTAAAGAAACTAGCGCTTCTTCCCGTTTATTTGTTTGCCACAGTGCTAGTGCTAAATTAGTCAATGCATCGGCATAATTAGGATTAATTTCTAGAGCTTTACGATATTCGCTCATAGCGTCATCCCAACGGCTTTGACTGGCGTAAACAATCCCCATAGCATTATAAGCTAGAGCATATTTCGACTTTAAGCGGATTGCTTCTTTGTAAGCACTAATTGCGTCTTCCGATCTGTTTTGACGAAAAAGCACATTTCCTAGTTGAAAATGTCCAAAGGCATCTTCTGGAAATCTTTTGATAAATTTACGTAAACTTTCCTCTGCACCTTTAAAATCTCCTTGACTGTATAAAGAATTGGCTTGTTGAATAAACTGCGATCGCTCTTGTTGAACTGAGTCTTCAAACTGTGCTAGTTTTTGCTCTCTGCTGTTAAAGCTTTCTTGTCGGGTGAATTTGTCAGCAGACTGTCTAGGGGTATGTAATGAACCCTGTGCAGTCACTGCTAAAACTGATGGTGATATAAAAATTGAAGTTATGATACTCAGTGTTATGTAGCTAAGAGGTTGAACAAATACTGATTTATATTGGTTGTTCAGCTTCATCGCCCTTAATCCCTCAAGAGTGTTCTGATCCCTATGATAAATTGAGGTGCGTTGGCAAATTCACAAACGCACCTCAATTAGTATTGACCTGTGATGGTGTGTCAAATGTTCCTTCGGATAGTCAAGATTCAAAAACAAGGGTGTAGGGGTATAAGGAGATAGAGTGTAGGAGGAATGGCAATTCAAATCTTCCCCTCATAGCCTTATACTCTTTCTTTCCTACATCCTTAAACCCTTGCACCTGCTCCAAAGGTGCTTGCTCAAAAGCCAAGTATTACGACTTTGGACTGTTGACTTTTGAATTGTTTACGTACTTTCCCGCAACTTATCCAATACACTGCGATCTTCTAAAGTTGAGGTATCACCAGATACTTCTTGCCCCGCAGCTAGATTTCGCAGCAATCGCCGCATAATTTTACCCGATCGCGTCTTTGGCAAAGCGTCTGTAAAGCGAATTTCACCGGGACGAGCGATCGCGCCAATTTCCTTAACAACGTGCTGCTTGAGTTCTTTACTCAAATCTTCACTGGCCTGAAAAGTACCTTCTAAAGTTACAAACGCAACTACTTCCTCACCTTTGAGTTCATCTGGTTTACCTACTACCGCAGCTTCTGCAACCGCAGGATGAGACACCAAGGCTGATTCTACTTCCATTGTACCAAGGCGGTGTCCAGATACATTCAGTACATCATCTACGCGACCCATTACCCAGAAATAGCCGTCTTCATCTCTTCTGGCTCCATCACCGGCAAAATAAGTATAGTTGCCATCTTTTGGGGGTATGTGTTCCCAGTAGGTACGACGGAAGCGTTCGGGATCGCCGTAAACTGTCCGCATCATTCCTGGCCAAGGGTGGCGTACCGCTAGATAACCGCCTTCGTTTTCGGGTACAGTATTCCCTTCCAAATCTACGATATCTGCGAGGATTCCAGGGAAGGGAAGAGTTGCTGAACCGGGTTTGGTAGGAATTGCCCCTGGTAGTGGCGTAATCATGATACCGCCAGTTTCTGTTTGCCACCAAGTATCAACAATTGGGCAGCGTTCACCGCCAATTACTTTGTGATACCACATCCACGCTTCCGGGTTAATTGGTTCGCCTACGGTTCCCAGCAAACGCAACGAAGACAAGTTTCGTGCATTGGGATGTTTATCACCCATCTTAATAAATGCGCGAATTGCCGTAGGTGCAGTATAAAAAATGTTGACACCGTATTTTTCAATTACATCCCAGAAACAGCCAGGATTAGAAGCACGAGGCGCACCTTCGTACATCAGCGTTGTTGCACCGTTGGAAAGTGGGCCGTAAACAATGTAGCTGTGACCTGTAATCCAACCGACATCAGCAGTACACCAATATACATCTGTATCTTGTAAATCGAAGACCCATTTGGTGGTCATGTGGGTGTATAAGTTATACCCAGCAGTGGTATGCACAACACCCTTTGGTTTGCCAGTGCTGCCAGAAGTGTAGAGGATAAACAGCAAATCCTCACTATCTATTGATTCCGCAGGACAATCGGCTGACACACCTTTTTGTAAATCATGCCACCAGTGGTCACGTTCTGGTTCCATGTGAGTTGTTTGCCCTGTGCGTTGCACCACCAATACATTTTTAACGTTGGGGACAGCGCCATTGGCTAAGGCTTTGTCTACTTGTTCCTTGAGAGGGACGATCGCATCTTTACGCCAACCACCATCAGCAGTAATTACCAATTTTGCTTCCGCATCAATTAGGCGATCGCGCAAAGCTTCCGCACTAAAACCACCAAACACCACACTGTGGGGTGCGCCAATTCTTGCACAGGCTAACATTGCGATCGCCGCTTCGGGAATCATCGGCATATAAATACCGACGCGATCGCCCTTTTGTATTCCCAGTTGTTTTAGTGCATTGGCAAACTGACAAACTTCCCGATGCAGTTGGGCATAAGTGAGGGTACGCGAATCTCCTGGTTCACCTTCCCAAATTAGTGCCGCTTTATTTTTGCGCCAAGTAGTGAGGTGTCTGTCAAGACAGTTGTAAGAAATATTAATCTTACCGCCGACAAACCATTTTGCAAAAGGTGGTTGCCAGTCTAGCACCGTGTCCCATTTTTGGAACCAGTGCAACTCAGTTTCGGCTAATTCCGCCCAGAATTTTTGTGGATCAGCTTTGGCTTTGTCGTAGAGACGTTGATAATCTTCGAGACTTTTAATTTGGGCGTTTTGAGAGAATTCTGTAGGGGGATGAAACAGGCGCTTCTCTTGCAAGATTGATTCTATAGTTGGTTGGGACATAGTTATAGCTGCAATTCGTATTCTTACTGAACACTATTTTGAGCAGAGATTCGCTAGCTTGTGTTTTGATTTTCGTTAAGCTGGGCAGAAATTGCAAGGTAAGCCTGTTTACACCCAATCACAGCAAGCAATGAAGAGCGAAATATTTAGGGACTTCCAAGGAATAAACTACTCAACAAAAATCATAAGCCGACATTTAAACAATAATAATAATCATTATGAAGGGGGAAGGGGGCCGACGGTAACCGCCCCTTCCCCTTTTAAGTATTCATAAAAAAATCTGCACTCTGTAACTAATTACAGGTGTTGGGTGTAATGGGTTTCAATCCCTAATAGGGAGTAAGTGAAATTTCAGTGCTTGGCCACAGTGGGGGGCAATTCAAAAAAGCTGTTTCAATCCCTAATAGGGAGTAAGTGAAATTTCAACGATTGGGAATTATGACTGAGTTGTGACGTTATAAAGTTTCAATCCCTAATAGGGAGTAAGTGAAATTTCAACGAAAGTTTTTACTGATGCTTTGGCTGAAATATTCAATGTTTCAATCCCTAATAGGGAGTAAGTGAAATTTCAACCCTAATATTGTTGATCCAATTAAGGATAGTGTCCGTTTCAATCCCTAATAGGGAGTAAGTGAAATTTCAACTTTTTTGGTAGAAGCGCTACAGTGAGTAGGCATTCTATAGTTTCAATCCCTAATAGGGAGTAAGTGAAATTTCAACTTGGGCAACTTCTGCCATTTATAATTGCCGTAGTGTTTCAATCCCTAATAGGGAGTAAGTGAAATTTCAACTTCAGGTAAAAGCACTACAGCCATACTTGCAGCAAGTTTCAATCCCTAATAGGGAGTAAGTGAAATTTCAACTATTCAGCAGCATCTATATAAATAATCCTTCCAGTTTCAATCCCTAATAGGGAGTAAGTGAAATTTCAACTTTTAGGAGTTTAATATGAGATTAAAAAAACTACTGTTTCAATCCCTAATAGGGAGTAAGTGAAATTTCAACGATGGCTAATACCTATCAGAAGCCTTTGGTGTGTGTTTCAATCCCTAATAGGGAGTAAGTGAAATTTCAACAATTTGCCAAAGCCTGATTGCTGATGGAAAAATTAGTTTCAATCCCTAATAGGGAGTAAGTGAAATTTCAACATGCAGCCCCTAACGAGTGGCCCGGTTTGGAAGTGATTGGTTTCAATCCCTAATAGGGAGTAAGTGAAATTTCAACCGTAAAAGTATTTGGATTGTACTGAGAGTAAGGCAGTTTCAATCCCTAATAGGGAGTAAGTGAAATTTCAACGATCGGCGATCACTTCCGATCACTTCCCGATCAGTGTTTCAATCCCTAATAGGGAGTAAGTGAAATTTCAACAGCAGTTACTAGTTCCTCCGAGTGTTTAAGGCTGGTATCAAGTTTCAATCCCTAATAGGGAGTAAGTGAAATTTCAACCCGGGCGTAACTTGGTAATATCCTGAGGTACTACCTTATCAGTTTCAATCCCTAATAGGGAGTAAGTGAAATTTCAACCTTCAGCAGAGGATACGGTATTGAAGTTATCCTTCAGTTTCAATCCCTAATAGGGAGTAAGTGAAATTTCAACTTGGTTCATAATCAGATGTTCTAAAAGGGATTGAAACGTTTCAATCCCTAATAGGGAGTAAGTGAAATTTCAACTCCTTATATACGTTTGTTTCCTTACAATGGTTACTAGTTTCAATCCCTAATAGGGAGTAAGTGAAATTTCAACCACTTCTTACGGCTGTTTTCAGGTTTTTTCAAAATTCGTTTCAATCCCTAATAGGGAGTAAGTGAAATTTCAACCTAAAACACCATTGTAGATGGATTGCGTTAGGCAGTTTCAATCCCTAATAGGGAGTAAGTGAAATTTCAACACGGCTCCTCGCACGGTTCTCCCAAGTCACAACACTATTGTGTTTCAATCCCTAATAGGGAGTAAGTGAAATTTCAACCCCAGCAAGATTTGCGACCATATCTTCCTCTAGTTTCAATCCCTAATAGGGAGTAAGTGAAATTTCAACAGGTAGCTTTTGCCATTTAGGAGAATTGCCACAAGTTTCAATCCCTAATAGGGAGTAAGTGAAATTTCAACGTTGAGTATCATACGGTCAAATTCTGCCAATGTCTGCGGTGTGTTTCAATCCCTAATAGGGAGTAAGTGAAATTTCAACCTCTGACTAGTGCCAACTGCGATCGCACAGAGTTGTTTCAATCCCTAATAGGGAGTAAGTGAAATTTCAACCGTGATTGCTTATTCCCTGGAACAGCTACAAGTGTTTCAATCCCTAATAGGGAGTAAGTGAAATTTCAACCCTTTATCTGTAGGAGGTTGTAACTCCCAGCTAAGGTTTCAATCCCTAATAGGGAGTAAGTGAAATTTCAACGTGATATGGAAGAGTTTAACGCCACTGTTCCCGTTTCAATCCCTAATAGGGAGTAAGTGAAATTTCAACAGCTATATCTTATATAAGATATATTTTTACTCTGTTTCAATCCCTAATAGGGAGTAAGTGAAATTTCAACAATAAAAACTATTAACGGGCTTGCCAATGCGATTAAAGTTTCAATCCCTAATAGGGAGTAAGTGAAATTTCAACTTCAAGATGAGCGAATTTGAAAATAGCGCTAGTGTTTCAATCCCTAATAGGGAGTAAGTGAAATTTCAACGGCAGTAGGTTGAAAGTTAACCTGTATTTGGTTTTCAAGGTTCTAAAGCGCAGATGGGGTAATAATAGCACAAGTGGTATGAGTTGAAACAGATGAAAATAGCTGAAACCCTTTCCAGATAAGGAGCGCGGGTAATAGATTGAAGAAAATTTACTATAAACCTTATGCTGAAAAGGATTGAGCCATTTTTTTCTAACCTGTTTGACTAACACCTACCCATCCGCGTATTCAGCAAAGAAAATAGTATCATCGCGTAGTGGTTCACCACCGATACGTTCAACTTTACCAAAACAACAAGCACACATAGGATAAAAGTGGATAGTATCAGCGTCAGATTTAATCAACTTGTTTAAGCGAGAGCGCAATTTAGCATATTGAGTATCCGTAAGCTGACACTCAAACACGCTATATTGCATCCACTGACCATAAGATTTGAGAATATTGTGGATTTTGGTACGGCGTTTATCTTCGCTGATGTCGTAGGATATAACTAAATTCATTACTACTTTTGACCTCCAACATTTTATTTCAAAATCAGCGGGGGATATTTGTCTATCTCAGCCATTAAATATTTACCTAGTAACCGAGCTTGTAACTCAAACGCTTCTTGGTAAGTGCATTTGCGTCCTAGTACTGGATGCTTAAATTCAGATTGTTTTTTTTGTGCATATATTTTTAAAAATGTTTTTCGCCCTTCTGAGGTAAGTGAAACGGCTCCACTGAGGGGTTCGGTAAGAAAGTCTGCTGTTGTTAATGATTGTTTATTGATTGCCGACAATACTACTGCATCTACTATTAAAGGGCGAAATTCTTCCATTAAATCCAATGCTAAAGAAGGTCTACCATATCGCTCGCAGTGTAAATATCCTAAATATGGATCAAAACCAGCAATGTTAACTGCGCCTTGAATGTCATGTCGCAATAATGAATAGCCAAAGCTGAGTAAAGAATTAACTCTATCAGTTGGTGGACGACGAACACGCTTACTAAAAGTAAATTCTTTAGCTAGAATAAGTTGATTAAAGCAGCCAAAGTAAGCAGCGCTACCAGCACCTTCTAAGCCGCGAAGTGAACTAATATTTTGAGTAGTATCTATTGGTGCAAGTGCTTGTTCTAAGCAAGTTATGTTTGCAGATAAGTCTAAATCTGAACATTCACGTTGACGACGGAGCAAGAAATTACGATAGTTTTTTAACTTTCCCCGAATAAAACCTTGCACCACATGAATTGCTTGGGCTGACTCACCTACTGCTTGCCATTGAGCTTTACGCACGAAAATATTTTTAGTTACTTCTGGTTGTAAAGTCCCTAAGTAACGACCGTTCTCTGTCAGAAAGCTTAAAGGTATGTGCCGCTCTAGCAATTCAGAAATAGCAGCAGGTGAAATAGTTGCACGTCCTAATATTACAACACCATCTACTTTAATTAGTGGAACATCTAAAATTGTCTTTTTATCAAATTTGACATGAAGACGCTCATCAACTTTGCCAACAAAAGCATCTTCTTGAGTAACATATACTGTTCCCATAGTTACATCCACAACTATTTAATGTGCTTAAAAACTATTTGGCTTCTTGATAGCGTTCTACTTTTTCTGTAGCTTGAGGTAAACAGTGTGAATATAAACTGCACCCGTCACACCGTTTTGTTTTGATAGCTTTGGGCATTGCACCCGTAAATATTAGTGTTTGAACTGCTTCAATGGTAGCGATCGCACTTTGACGTAATTCCTCAGAAATATCTACACGCTGGCGTTGGTGTGAATGTGCATAGTAGATATAACCAGTATTGATTACTTGACCTGTCATTTCTTCTAAACACAATGCTTGAGCGCAGACTTGCAGTTCATCATTGTCCCATTCAGCTTTACGTCCTCGCTTGTACTCTACTGGATACCACTGACCATTCTCTGATTCAATTAAATCAGATTTACCTATGAGCTTGTATGTATCGGATTTCAACCAAATCGCCCTGATTTGCCAAGTCTCATCGCGGTTTCCGTCTCCAGTTGTATGAACGCGATCGTGTAAAGTTGTACCTTCAATTGTGTATTGGTTATCAATAAATTCTCCTGCACAAAACATTCGCCAGCAGCGATGTTGACAGTAAGCATATTGATTTAAAGCAGCAATCGGAATGTAATCAGTCTCATTCATAATTGAGTTTCATGGATGCAAACTATAATTTATACTCTACGTGCCATCCCCATACCCATTGTTGTTTTACGCCCCAACCCTGCAAATAATGCAAAATCAGCTAATGCGTTTATTTGCTTGATTGCTAATGGTTCAACATCCCCTAGCATTCGATAACTAATTCCACCAACACAGCCTATAAACTTACTATCGTAGTTACTGACAACTTCAGTATTGATATTAAAAGCACTTGGATAAAGTGATTCAATGGGAATATTGGAGATTTCGATTCCACTGTATTTGTTCCAACGGCTAAGAAGGCTCTTGAATACACATTCTTTGATAGGGAGAACTGTATCATATCCGCCTTGACGGAAGGATACAGGTGTTGCAAAGGTGAAGTTAAAGGTGCGATCGCGATCTGATGCTTGCTCGTACAATTGTGCGTAGGTGCAAGCATCAGCCCAAGGTTGCGTTGATTGGGGTGTACCTTGAATACTCGTAATGTGTAAATTTGCAGAACCCAAATGCCAAGGGTGTTCAGGGTTAAGATTCAACCACAGTGGAGTTAATTTACTAAATAAAGTGTCATCAAGTAAGGAAATACGCCACCAACAGGGAGTACCAGCCGCGATAGATTTTTGATGAGTCAATTGCAACGTGTGCTGATGTTGCTTGTGTTGTCGTTGTATTTGCAACGGCGAGAGAGTGAAGGCTTTGTCTACGTTGGAAGAGTGCAGATAGTCTGCCAAGCTGGAATCAACAGAACTGATGAGAGTGAGAAATAGTGCGTGATAGTGTCTACCGGTGAGGAATTCCGGGTAAATGGGAGATTGGGGAATGAGGTTAAGGACGAGGCTGTGAGGCATGAATAATTTAAAATGCTAGATGTAGTGGGCATTGCCCACCACTTGAAATTAAGCTTTAAATTGATACTGCATTTTTGCAGGTAAGCGCAATTTTTCGGTTTTGTTGGGATTATCAAATTCGTAATATTGTCCTTGGCGAATACTGACATTGTGAATCAGACTCACCGGGGGCATATTTACCACATCGTAGCTAACAACTTGATGGGTAAACATTACATCCAAAGGATTCAATGGGTAAGAAAAGGAGAAGTCACCTGTTTTTAATGCAATGTTGTTAACTTCTTGAGTAGTAAGTTCAGCTTTACTCATCCATTTACCCAAGCGAATCCATTTTGGTGGCTTAAGTTGCTTGCGAGAAATTATAAAAAACTCAAATTGGCTTTCCGGTGCAATTTCTTTTGCCCTACCAAAGCTAGGAATATTCTTTTGCGTTTTCTCCATTTCAACGTGGTAGTTGTTATTAGCATACTTCCAGGTGTTGAGTATGGCAGAATGATTGAGCGATCGCGCCGGAGTTACATAAATTCCCTGTTGATTGAGTGGTGTTAGATGCTCCTCATATTTTGGCACTTGTTCGGGGCAAAAATAGCGATAAGAATGTTCTTCAGCAACGGTAGTAGAGTAGATTTGGCTATCAACTAAACCAAGTGCATAACAGAGAGCATAATTGTGAATTAGGGCTTCTGTTTCATACAATCGCCCGATTTCACGAGTTGCGTAATAAAGACTGTCATGTAGTTCTAATTGACAACGGTAAATAAACACCATATCGCTTACTCCGTTGCAGCAACAGCTTTCTTATTATTCTTGGTATCTTTCTTAGGGTCTTTCTTACCTGATTTAAGAACCCATGTTTGAGCATAAATAGATGATTCAGCATTTGCTTGAGTCAACATTTTTTGCAATCGAGTTTCATCACTGGTGATAGACTTGACTTCACTCAAAAGTTGTGTGAAGGATGCACCAACGAAATCAGTATGAGAAATATACTCTTGAGACATTAGAGTAGTAATTGCTTGTGTAGCAGCCTCTAAAACCTCATCTTCATTGAGCGGATCAGGAGGATTAATTTGCTTTGGAGTTGCATTGCTCATTACGTCATATATCTTTTGAGTCCAGAGAAGATTACTAACAATCTCACCATCAGCAAAAATGACTCCAACTAACTCATTACGCACTCTACCAGTGCGGGTAGTCTGCGCTCCGTAATGGCGTGTTCTGAGAATATTATTGAAAACGTAGAGAAATCCAGCTTCAGTGGGATCTTTCAGCGTGACAATACTGGGGAAAAAGACTTGAGGTAAGATATGGTCTTGACTATTAATACGGCTGGTTACTTCCCCTTGACGGCTCATCGTCCCATTCTCAAAAGGTGCATTGAGGGTAAAGTTAAGGTGAGAATCATCAAAGGGTGTAATAGAGTACGCTGTGTCTACAACTACTTTCGACTTTTCAGAACCGGAATCACCAATAGCAAAACCGTAGAGAATACAATCAGGAGTAGTTTTGCTGAAATCTACATTGTAGTCGCATTTTTCAGCATCACCAATTTTGTAGTTACGTAGTAATTCTCTACCCGTTAAACGTTCTGGTGTAGACTGCTTGCGCTTAAACATTGCCAAGCGACTAATAGGTTCTTTATTTTCAATTCCAGCACGCACTCTGGCTTTATTAAGTTCACCATCCGTCTGGAATAAAGGGTAAGATTCTGTAACACGAATAGTAATAAAATGAACATATTTTCCCATTGGTTTAGCAGGGATTACATCGTGGAAAAATTTAGAATCGAGTGTTTTCAAGAATTTCATGATTTGATTGCTCCGATTTAGTTAGTTGAAAAAAAAGAATAAATTAGACTGATACTTCAAGTTCTAATTCAGGAATATCATCAGGTTCATCTTGTGGACGTGCTTTACGTTCTTCATCATCTGCTAGGCGATAAAGGTATTCACAAGTATCTCTAATTAAATTGAGTTGAGTACCTGCTAAACGTGCGCGATCGCTTTTAAAACTTCCCTCAAAGATTTCCTTTACAAAATACTTAGAAAACTCATAAACTGCTTGACGTTCTTCTTCTGAAGTTAAGGCAGGTTTCCACTTCCCATCAACTAGAGTTAATGTTGGTTTTCCTTCAGCAGCTTTCCGCCGCACATTGTTCATCAGCTTGGCTAGACGAGCCGCTACCACATCTATTAAAGAATCAGTGTCACTAGCCATAGATTTATCAATTTTCAAAATTACATCAGCAGCCTCATCAATTGGTTTGAGAATTGCATTAGCTTTGGCATATTGACTTTTAGAACGATAAAAACGACGGTAGAGTTCTGTTAACTTACGCAGTTGATTCACAGCTTTTCCTTCTGGTTCAAAATAGTGATAAAAATCCAAGTATAGGCGGACTTTCGCCATAGGTACATAATCAATTTTGTCTTGCTTTCGCAACCATTTGTTAAGGTAGTGGAAGACATAGAGAGGACTGGTTTCTAAATCTCGTGCTAAATCTGCTAGTTTTCCCCAATCTGGATCGCCATCCTTTTTACGGTTAACTTCCAAGTGAATAGAGTAAGCAGCAGTGAGAGCATTTAGGGGAGAAAATTCACGCGTTTCTGAACTACGAGGTAGAATGCTATCTAAACGATATTTATCTTTTTGAATCAAAGAACGAATCGCTTGATGTTCTCCATCAATTAAAACTGTTTGTTCAAAGTCAGCACCACTAATGAAAGGTGGTACAGGTGATTCTGATGCTACGACTTTCACATCGAGAACAAGCGGTAACGCTAATGCTAACCAAGCTGGTGTTACCCATGATTCTGTATCTGTAGCGTCTCTTCCAGGCGGTAAACCTAAAAAGAAAAATGTCAGAGTTTCATGTTCTGGAAAGCTAATTTTAAAAGTCCGGTCATCTTCTGGCTTTAGATTTTCTTTAATCAAGAGAGAATCAATTTTTTGATAATCATCAATTTGAAACTTTGCAACTTTATTTTCTGCGATAAAATGCTTACGCATTTCGGCATCAAACCGAGTTCGGGAAAATTGCTCATAAGCCTTTTGCAAAAATTTATTGGTTTCTGGGGTAAAAAAGTAAGTTGGGTAAAGGTAGAGATAGCGATATTTACGACCTTCAAAATCTGCTCCTACAGCATTTGTTTGGTTCATCAAAATTTGTCTCAACATAATTTCAATTGACCAAATTGAGCAAATTTGCCGTTTAGCAGCTTGAGCATTAAATAAAATCTGACGATTACTGTAGACTTGAGGAGCAAATAAAGTTGCTGATTCCATCTGTTCAGTCACAGTATATGAAGAACTAGAAATTGCACAAACATTTTCTCGTCCTCTACCCGTTATTTTGGCAGCATTATAGCGTTTAAGTTCAACTAAAAATGAGTCCGGTTTTGGTTCTATAACTGCGCCTGTTGGTAAAGAAATAACTTGGCTGACATAAGTTTTTAAGTCATCCCAGCCATCGGGTATATCCTGAAACTCTGCTAAAATTGGTCTAATAAAAGCAGCAACATGATTTACCATCCCTTTCATAACTTCCAGAATTTGAGCAAAGCTTAATCCTGAATGATTGCGAAAGTATTGCGCTGCTAGGTAATACCAATCAAGAGGTACACCACCTGTTTTTTTCAAAGATTGAATTTCTCTGACGGCTGGAATTTCTGCTGATAATTCCAAATATTCAGCTAGCTTTTGTGTCAAATCTAAATCAGGAATACTTTTTCTCTGATTTTTTAGCAGTTGTTTCTGCCAATCATTAACTTTTTCGCACCAACTACCCCAAATCCCCCGACATAGGATATCACCAAACTCCGCTAATCGATCAATGCGAATTTCATTAGAAATTTGTAAATTTAAGTGTGCTGATAGTTCGCCTTGTGCTTGATAATTCAGCAAGCTTTCGCCTCGCTTACCAGCAGAAGCAGGTTTTGTGTCTGGAAGTAGCCGAGAAGCAGCATTAATGCTAACTTCCATTAATTCAACTACATCAAAAAATAACCAGTAATAATCTGCAAATTTAAAACCCTTACCATCACGATTAAAACCTGTCTGTCTTTCCTTCAGTTTCTCGGCACATAAGTACTTTATTTTGGTAATAACTTGTTCAGGAATTCCATCAGTTGTAATCGGAGGAGCATCAACAGTAGCTAAATAGACAACGCCATCAGGTAGATAAAGTAATGGTGTATAAAACTCTTCAGGATGTGCTGCAATTAAAGCATTATTGAAAATATTTGTGAGAATTCCACGATTTTCTGCAAGGGAATGATAGGTAAGTTGTAATTGATGATTGCTTAATCTTGCAAGCAATGTAGGTAAACGACTATTTTCTACATCTCTCGGATGTTTAATGACTGAAGCAAATAAATCAGATAGTGAAACTAAGTCAATCAAAACCTGTCTAATTCTGCTATCTAGTCTTTCATCATCTAAAGGTTTTAAGCCACGAGTAATCAAACCTAAATCCGAATCATTTTTAACTCCTGCATTGCTGCTAATTTCAATAATGTCATCGATAAGTTCTTCCCATTGTTCGCCTAGTAAGTGGTATAAGCCAAAATCTAAAATCTTTTTGGTAATGTATTCACGTCCCAAATTCGGAGCATCTTCTTTTTTTGGTGGTTCTTCTTCCCAATTGCGAATGATAAAATTCTGTTCTAACCAATCTCGATAGTCAGGGAATTTTTCATAGTCATGCAACAAATAGGAAACAATAAATACAGACGATTGCAAATCTTCACAATTACGCTTAACTGGATTTGTGCCTATTCCTTCTGCTTGTAACTTCCTCAAAATTCGATAGCTGGGAAATAGACCATTAAGTAAGTGAGCAAGTATAGATTGGTCGCCAGCGTTGTCTCTACGAAGTGGTTTTTTACCTGCTGCTGCGCGTTTTGTATTTATAATTTCTACAGTTACTTCAAAGAATTTACCACCCTTAGCAGTTGCACCTGCTAGCTGTCGAATTAAATTAGGTAAGACATAATCTGCAAATTTTTCTATGATGCGCTCGCCTTCATTTCCTTTTGCCTTTTTTACAGCTTCTTTAAATAACCGAATAGTGAGAAGTTCGCGTTTAACAGGCGATTCATCATCTTCATCTTTTACTGAATCAAAATCTGGTACTTCATCGGGAAGATTATCATCAAATTCATCCATTAATTTTTATCCTTTAGCTCAATTGGTTGATATTCTTGAATATTACCGTTGCTAATTATCCACAACTTTCCCGCCACATCTGCGGCTTCTAAACCAGCAATTAATGTCTCAATAGCTTCACGCCAATCAGCAAATTTAGAACGACCAGGTAAACGTAGTATGATTATTCCTGAATAGTCTGAAGGATTATATTTCAGACGATTACCAAATCCTCTATCTGAAGTAACTAATATCCTGCCTTCTTGGTGACAAATAACAATTAATTCTTCATCTGGAGTAGAAGTAAGACCTTGTTCTCTAACTGTTGCAACATCATGCCCTGCTAAACGCAACCATGTAGCCACCCGCAGGCTACCAAGATTTTCATCTAGTTTGATATTCACTTTTTTGTTTCCTTGTGAGTTCCTAAAGGGATTTCAACAAAACAATCCCTTGTCATCTCAGCACCATAAGCGATACAAGCAAGAATGTCTTCTTTTTCTAAGCTAGGATATTCTTCTAAAATGGTCTCTATTGTTTCTTCTGCTGCTAAAAGGTCGAGAATTAGAGAAACCCAAATACGGTGTCCGCGAATGCAAGGTTTACCGAAACAAATATTCGGGTCGATGGAAATTCGAGAAAGCAAATCATTGTTAGTCATGTAGCTTCACCTCTAATAGCCTTTAGTTCTAACATATCCATCCTTCATCATCCTTTGGCTTCCAATGCCAAGTTAAGGTTTCCAACAACAGCGCATCTTGTCCAAAAGTAATGGTGTACTGAGGGCTTCTATCCTCTGGCTCATTCGTGAGGGGGTAAGCTTGAAAGTGCATAGGTAATCCGAGAGTGGCGCGTAAAAAGTTGCGATCGCGGTCTGAAATGAAGCACACTAGTTTACGTCTACTCACAGCATCACTAATTTGGTTGATACCGTAACCGTGTCGTTGCGAAATCTCTAAACCTTGTAGTTCGTGTTGTTTATCTGGTAGAACTTGCACCTTACCAGATTTAGCTAATTCTCTCAAATTCCCTGGATAATAGAAGTGCCAATCTTCCCGCACATCCCGATAGCCTTTAAACTTTAAATAACACAAAGCTTTATCAAAGCGAGTAGTAATTACTCCAGCTTTCTCGGCTTTTTCCATAAAGCTATTTTTATCCCATAACTCGAAAATAAAGTTATTGAGAATGCCAGGAAGATTATACATTTTAAATCTTTCTGCTTCTGGCTCATCTGGATTAGTTAAGTCATAAATTGCACAATCTAACTGGCTACTTCCCCGAAAACTCCTAGCCTCATCAATAATTTTTGTCTTTCCTTCACTTTGACAGCGATAAAACTGTGCATTCATCTGTTTAATGCTAATTCCCAAAGCATTTTGAACACTAATGCCAAATTTCTTAGCTACCTCTGGATATTTCTCTTTGATATGATAGTTTCCTTGCAGCTTTGAATAGATATAAGCTGACTGTATACCACCCCATTGCTGAGGATATCGCTCAAACTGATTTTTAAATGTCCAAAATTTATCAATGGCATTTTTAAAACTAATGCGGTCAGAAGTTTCACCATCTTCTAAAGCATGGGATTTATCTGTAAATAGCCTTGCAACAAGAAAGTTAGGTATTAAAGCATAAGCTTGATAAGCTTCAAAACCTTCATGTCTACCAAGCCTACCAAATCGTTGAATAAAGTTTCCCGCATCAGCAGCTTCAAAAACTAAGAAATTAATCCGAAAGTCCACGCCGACATCAATTGTAGAAGTACCCAAAAGTAAATCTGCTTCGGTAACTGATTGAGATTTTTCGGTTTCTCCTGTTAAACCAGTATTTTCTCTAACCTTCCATCGCGGTTCAAAAATAGGTTTTAACTTATCTATTAGCTTTTTAACTGCTGCGATGGAATTTAAAATAATTGCACCTTTGCTGTTAGGATAGTCTTGAAAAAATTTTAAAATCACCGTTTCAGCATTTTCTTCTATCCATTTATAGCTAGAACTAAGATTAGGCTCTATTCCTTGAGCAAAGCATAAGTTAATAGGTTGACTAATCTGCCGCCACCCATTGCTTGAATCATCTGATGAGAATTTGTAAGCTCCAACAGCATCTGGAGCAATTTCTTTATATCTAAGTTGAGCCTTTTCTAGAAAAGTCTTTAACAATTCGTTAGGTGTAGCAGAAAGGAAGAGAAATTTTTTATGAGTATCGCCAGTGTGTTTTATTAAAAGTATTGTATTAATAACACTAGCTACTTGCGGAGATGAAAAAATATGAAACTCATCATAGATAAATAATTTATAATTTTCATCTATACGTCTGAATAACCTGTCAGGATTATCTATTTTTCCTCTCAAGTAGTAAAAATTATGGATGTAATGGAAAATATCAGGGTTCGTCAGCAGGATTTCATAGTTAGTAGAAAAATCTTCTATCCCATCTCGTTTGGAAAACAGCTTACCAGTAGCTATATATTTTTCCAAAATAGCCGCATTTAAGCGATTAATTTGAGGTTCGTACTTGGGTTTAAATTCATCTTTGTATCCTTGAACCTGTTTTTCTTGATCTCGTGCGAGTTCATTTGTCGGATACATTGCTAAAGTGTACGTGCGATTTGTCATTGCTGACAAATAAGCTGCCAAGCTTTTACCATCGCCTGTCATCGCTCTATTGAAGACAACATCAATATTTGGGTCTTGTAATGCTTGATAAGTTTCTGCTTGATGCCAAGAAAGCGACCAATCTTTAGGTAATTTCACCCCGTCAGGTGTAGGGACGGTTTGAGAATAAACAGGTTTGAGATTTATGCTGTAATTTTCAGACATATCCTTGATAATTCCTTGTGAATGCTTGGTTTATCGGAAATTTTATGCAAAAAGAATGACAGACTTAGTAAATCTAATCAATTTCTGCCACCAATGGCGGCAGTTTTTATATATGTGCTAAGAAATACCACTTATAAATTTCTGCAACCATTGGTTGCAGTTTTTTAGATGGGTATAAAACATCTCCAGCCTATTTCTCGCACCAATGGTGCGAGTTTTTCACTGTACTTAAAAACTGTCCGTAACTCGTTGTTATTCCCTATAATGCCATGCAAAATAGAAGTTGCCAAGATTTATCCGTATAAAAGTGTCCGTATAAAATATGAGTCGAAAAGGTCAATCTATTACGCTGTCGATATCAGAACGCGACAAAGCCGAGCTAGAAGCGATCGCTCGTGAATTCGGTATGATGTGGGGAGAGGAGCCTAACATCTCTAAGTTAATTAAAGCGATCGCTCAACGTAAGTTACTCATCGGTAAAAACAACAACTGGTCAGAAACCCGCATCAGGGCGTTACATAGATGTATCAATGCGTTGACAGATATCGGGCAGATTGAACAAGCGCAAATTATTGCAAACTTACTTCTCGAACGCAGCGAACTATCATTACCGTTGCGGGGCGAAATCGAACGTTTCTTAGAGAATTTACCCCCGCCTTGGCGCTTAGAAATAGACCGCTATATCTTGCGCGAACAGCCCTTTCAGCTTTCCTATCAAGATGCAGCAGAGCGTGTGTTTAATTTTACCGTTCGCTATGCCAAAATTACGCCCCACGAAAAGCGGCAATATCTTGATTGCTGGTGCGAAGAGACAGAGGGAAACTCTGATGTGGAAGAATTACGTCATAATTGGAGTTTGCGTTTAGACCGTATTCAAGAGGCTGCTGTTTTACCTGTTGCTGGCGAGTGGCGTACTGGCTTGGCACAGATAGATGTAGAAATGCATCTACTGGGTAATTTAGGCTTTGCTTATCAAGCCAAAGCGGAAGATCAAATAAATGAATGGCTACCAGACACACAACGTGTGAAGCGAGTTGTCAGGCGTGTCTTTAGTACCTTTTGGTTTATTCGGGAAGTGATGCAATATGCACCAGATTGTGTGATTGTATCGCCAGAAGATGTGCAAGCACTCATTCAAAATAAAATTAAAACTCTTTATCAGAACTATGGTTTAGATGTATCTTCATAAGAGTTGTATGGACTTAAAACGCCTTACTCGAATCAGTTCATCTTCTCACCGAATTTTAGATTTTAGATTTGAAATTTTGGATTGAAGGATCAAAATTTCAAATCTGAGCGGGTCTGTTACCATAGCGTTCCCGTTCCCTTGAAAATGGTTCCCGCTCTTTAGGGTAGAAAGCGAATTTAAACGTGATAATAAATCTAAAATCCACGCATCCAAAATTGTTTGACCTTATCTGTTCCTTATAGGATGTTTGAAAACTTTTTGATGTTGTATTTGAGACTTATAGATCCCCCTAAATCCCCCTTGGAAAGGGGGACTTTGATATATTTCCCCCCTTTCCAAGGGGGGCTAGGGGGGATCAAACGAAATATTTAATACTTCTCAGACATCCTCTTATAGGGAGTCAATGAAATTTCAACAGACTCGTTTAATTGCGATCGCAGCTTGCAAGATGCTTGGGTTAAAAAGTGGTGTAATCGGTGGTAAGTTACCCCTACAGCATTCTTTGCCAGCCGGAATAAGTTTTTTCTCTCACTTTCACCCAATAATCCCCCTAACATAGTGTCTAAACTCTCTTTTTGAGACAATATTCAAACTTTTGGTGGGTTGCGTTATACTCTACACACCCTACTTGCCCTGCAATTCTATAGATGCAAGCTAGATGCAAGCATTTTCAGAATGCACTACAGCCACGTTAAGCTGGATAAAAGTAGCAATTTGTTGCGCTTTTTATGATGAAATTTGCTGTTACTGCTAATTTTTAAGTTTCCCTGCTTGAGATACCTGGAATGCTAGACAAAATTTTTGATTATCTTAACTTTCACTTCAGCGTAGAAGCTCCTATAGTCCTGCTTATCCTGGTGTTTTTAGAGGCGGTGCTGTCTGCTGACAATGCGATCGCCCTCGCTGCGATCGCCCAAGGATTAGAAGATAAAGAACTTGAGCGGCGGGCCCTCAACTTTGGTTTAATCGTTGCTTATGTGCTGCGAATTACCCTAATTCTCACTGCCACTTGGGTGCAAAACTTCTGGCAATTTGAACTATTGGGTGCTGCCTACTTGCTGTGGCTGGTATTTCAACACTTTACCTCCCAAGAAGCTGATGATGATCACCACCACGGCCCCAGGTTTAGCTCTTTGTTGCAAGCGATACCTGTGATTGCATTTACAGATTTAGCATTTTCTTTGGATAGTGTGACAACTGCGATCGCTGTTTCTCAAGAAAAGTGGTTAGTTCTAACGGGTGCAACAATTGGGATCATCACTCTACGATTCATGGCAGGATTGTTTATCCGGTGGTTAGACGAATTTGAGAACTTAGAGGACGCAGGCTATATTACTGTGGCATTGGTAGGTTTACGTCTGTTGTTGAGGGTTGTAAACGATAGTTTTGTTCCACCAGAATGGTTAATGATTACTGCGATCGCTCTGATCCTGGCCTGGGGATTTTCTAAGCGCACTCTCATTGAAGTGCCCCAGGAGATAACTGAAAAGAGCGAAGTAACGAAATAAGAAAACGGGAATGGGGCATTGGGCATTGGGCATGGGGCATGGGGCATCGGGGAAGTTTTCTCCCCTGCTCCCTGCTTCCTGCTCCCCTGCTCCCTGCTCCCTGCTCCCTGCTCCCTGCTCCCTGCTCCCTTGCTTTTTCCCAATCCCCAGTTCCTAACTCATTACTCGTGCAACCAAGGAGTTAATTCTGGTTGCCAAGTTACCAATTCTTCATCCTTAAACCACAGAGCTACTTCTTGTTGCGCTGTTTCAGGAGCATCAGAACCGTGGATGATGTTACGACCAATGTTAATACCCAAATCGCCTCTAATTGTACCTGGTTCAGCGTTTAAGGGGTTAGTCGCACCAATTAGCTTTCTTGCAGAGGCAATAACGCCATCACCTTCCCATACCATCGCTACCACAGGGCCAGAGGTAATAAATTCTACCAATCCTGCAAAAAATGGTCTTTCCCGGTGGACATCATAGTGCTGTTCAGCTAATTCCCGGCTGGGTTTTAAAAGCTTCAAACCAACTAGGGTAAAACCTTTTTTTTCAAAGCGACCGATAATTTCACTCACCAGTCCGCGTTGTACGCCATCAGGCTTAATTGCTAAGAATGTGCGTTCCAAAGCTATGCTCCCAAAACTTAATAAATTTTTTACGATTAATTGTCCAGTGTTTAGTGTCAGTTATTAGTTGTTCTTTGTCCAGTAGTGGCAAGATTTGGCATACTTAACCAAAGCTTAATCACTCATAATTAATGACACATTACCCTTGACCAATCAGAGTTTATCTCAGAAATTATCTTTGGGTGCATATGCGTTCAAAGATGAATGCGCTAAATTGAAAATTCGTGGGTGAAAACAGAGGTCAGGAAGAAATGGGTGTTGAATCAACTACTACATCTGAAGAGGTAGTCAAGCTGCCGTCCAATGGGCATAAATCAGAAGTGAAAAACTATAAACAAAAAAAGCTTTTACCACCTAGTACTACCACAGAAGATTCGCCTCGCTCCTGGAAAATTGAGGACAGCGAAGCCCTTTATCGCATCGAAGGTTGGGGACAGCCTTATTTTTCCATTAGTGCTGCGGGTCACGTCACCGTTTCCCCCAAGGGCGATCGCGGCGGTTCTCTTGACTTGTTTGAATTAGTCAATGCCCTGAAGCAGCGGAATTTGGGGCTACCCATGTTAATTCGCTTTTCCGATATCTTGGAAGACCGAATTGAGCGGTTAAACGCTTGTTTTGCCAAAGCGATCGCCCGCTACAACTACCCTGGTGTCTATCGCGGTGTGTTTCCTGTCAAGTGCAATCAGCAGCGACACTTGATTGAAGATTTAGTCAAGTTTGGCAAACCCCACCAATTTGGTTTAGAAGCTGGTTCCAAGCCAGAATTAATGATTGCTTTAGCTTTACTCGATACACCGGGAGCATTATTAATTTGCAACGGCTATAAAGACCGAGAATACATCGAAACGGCAATGTTAGCCCAAAGGCTAGGGCAAACACCAATTATTGTCATTGAACAGATCGAAGAGGTCGATCTGGTAATTGCTGCTAACCGCCAGTTGGGTATTAAACCCATCTTAGGTGTTCGGGCTAAACTCAGTACCCAAGGTATGGGACGTTGGGGAACTTCTAGCGGCGATCGCGCTAAATTTGGTCTGACAATGCCAGAAGTTATCGAAGCTGTTGACCAATTACGCGAAGCTGACTTGCTGGATTCCTTGCAGTTAATGCATTTCCACATCGGTTCGCAAATCTCTGCTATCAATGTAATTAAAGATGCCATCCAAGAAGCCAGCCGGATCTACGTAGAGTTAGCGATGCTGGGGGCCGATATGAAATATCTAGATGTCGGCGGTGGCTTGGGTGTAGATTACGATGGCTCACAAACCAATTTCTACGCCTCGAAAAATTACAATATGCAAAACTATGCCAACGACATCGTGGCAGAGTTAAAAGATACCTGTGCAGAGCGGCAAATTCCCGTACCTACACTGATTAGTGAAAGTGGAAGGGCGATCGCATCCCATCAATCGGTGCTGATTTTTGATGTTCTCAGTACTAGCGATGTCCCCCTCGATCCGCCAGAACCGCCGCAAGAAGGCGAATCTCCAATAATTAATTATTTGTGGGAAACATACCAATCAATTAACAAAGAAAATTATCAAGAGTTCTACCACGACGCGGCTCAATTTAAAGAAGAAGCCATTAGCCGCTTCAACTTGGGCATTTTACGTCTAAGAGAACGCGCCAAAGCCGAAAGACTTTACTGGGCTTGCTGTCAGAAAATTCTTAACATGACTAGGCAGCAGGAATACGTACCTGATGAGTTGGAAGACCTAGAGCAAATCATGGCTTCTATCTACTACGTCAATATGTCAGTGTTTCAATCAGCACCAGACTGTTGGGCGATCGACCAGTTATTTCCAATCATGCCAATACACCGCTTAGATGAAGAACCAACACGGCGGGGAATATTGGCAGACCTCACCTGCGATAGTGATGGCAAAATCGACCGCTTTATTGACCTACGTGATGTCAAATCTGTTTTAGAACTGCACACTTTTAAGCCAGGAGAACCCTACTACTTGGGGATGTTTCTCAGTGGAGCTTACCAAGAGATCATGGGTAATTTACACAACCTGTTTGGCGACACTAACGCAGTTCATATCCAATTGACCCCCAAAGGCTACCAAATTGAACACGTCGTTAAAGGCGATACCATGAGCGAAGTGGTAGGCTACGTGCAATATGACTCTGAAGATATGGTGGAAAACATCCGCCAGCGTTGCGAAAAAGCTTTGGAAGAAAAGCGCATCACTCTAGCAGAATCTCAGCGATTACTACAAACCTACGAACAGAGCCTTAGAAGATATACATATTTGAATAGTTAAGGGCTAGGGACAGGGGGCTGGGGACTGGGGACAAGGGGACAAGGGGACAAGGGGACAAGGGGACAAGGGGAAAGAACCATGATTAACTCTTGCTCCTTGTCCCTCCATTCCCCATGCTCCTTGTCCTCTTCATCCAATGCCCCATCCCCAATCCCTAACTTACATTTGTTTCTAACAATTCTGCGATCGCTTGTCGTTCAGCAGGAGTATGGGATGGTGGTGACTGACGGGCATCAGTAATCAACCAGTCTAAAGCCGCAGCTTGGACGTCGATAGTTGCCCCGGTTTTATCCACGCAGTAACGCCCAAACACCAGCTTATCAACCAGCCTGGCTCCTGGGCCCAAACGCGACCATTCAAAAATTACACTGTTTTCTACAGTCGCGCCACTGCATATCCAACAATTAGGGCCAATCATCGCTGGGCCAACGATTTTAGCACCATCTTCAATTCTGGTCATACCACCGATGTAAACTGGGCCTGTAATATCCACTTTGTCCCAATTCACAGCCACATTTAAGCCGGTGTAGATGCCAGGGGCGACTTCATGACCAGGAATTTGCACATTTTTAATTTCACCTAGCAGCACACCGCGAATCGCCCGCCAATAGTCTGGAACCTTACCAATATCTACCCATTCAAAATCCATAGGGTTGGCGTAGAAAGGCGCACCAATTTCCACTAGTTTTGGGAATAGCTGGCTACCGATATCGTACTCTATCCCAGAAGGAATATATTTAAATACCTCTGGCTCAAATATGTAAATACCCGTGTTGATGTTAGTGCTTAAAGCTTCTTCTGTTGAAGGTTTTTCTTGGAAAGCCTTAACGCGACCATCTTCATCAGTCACGACTACACCGTAGCTAGAAACCTCTTCCTTCGGAACCGATTTTGTAATGATCGTAGCGATCGACCCCTTAGCTCTATGCCACTTTACTGCCTGCGTTAAATCCAGATCAATTAAAGCATCACCGCACAACACTACAAACGTATCGTCAAAAAATGGTGAAAAGTCTTGGATGCGACGCATCCCGCCAGCAGAACCGACTGCTTCCCCCACCAGCTTACCGTCGTCGTCAATTTTCCCTTCAAAAGAATAGCCAATCTGTACACCAAACCGCTGACCGTCGCGGAAATAGTTTTCGATTTCCGCAGCCAAATGACTAACGTTGACCATAATCTGGTCAAAACCATGTTGACGTAAAAGTTCCAGTAAAAATTCCATCACTGGCTTTTGCAGTATTGGAATCATCGGTTTGGGAATTGTATAGGTAATCGGACGCACGCGAGTACCCTTACCCGCCGCAAGAATCATCGCTTTCATATAGATTTATTCCTCAACCACAAGCCAGTTTACTTTCAACGAGTTATGCTTCATTGGTTTCTTGCTGTTTTTATTCATCCCTGATAGCACAAATTAGGGAAATTTGTTGCTTGTTACAACTAGCGGTATAGCATGATAATAAGTTATTGGTTATCTTTTCAATTTACTTAAATTTGGGGATTGCTGAAGAAAAAGTCTGGAAATTATCTGTACCACTGGGTTAAAGTGACTTAGTTCATTGGCTGCTCCAAGGGTTTGCATGTGTTAGCTGAATCTATGGGTAACCGAATTTTAATCTCCTGGTAAAACTCTTCTTGAAATAGCTCTACCTTGGATTGAGCCGATAACAGTAGTAGCGCCCAAAAAACACTAACTAAGTGGCTATGTTCTGATGTATGGGCAGATCCATTTTGGTATGGTTGCTTGCTCTGCGACCATAATTCTACAAGCTGTTCCAAATTTAACCAATTTTGCTCTAAATGTAGCTTTGTTGCTGAAAGATGCAAGACTTGTTCTAATTCTCCAGCCACTTCTGTCAGATTTTCCTGGTGAGCCAGTTCTAGCGCTGCCCGCATACTTTGGACACTAGACTGACGCCGAGGACGGATAGGTTTGCTGCTTTTTTGTACAAGTTTCAGTTGGTTCGCCATAATCTGCAATTGTTCGATTAACTCTTGCAGAGTCACACGGCGTTTTGGTGGTGGCATTGCGGCGGGGCGACGACGTATGTGTTGCTCTAATGGCAGTCGATGAGCTGAATGTAACAATACGCCATCTTCAGATTCTAGCAATGCGTCATCTAGGATAACTTGTTGCTCATCGGCTACTGATTGTAATTGCATTAAGGTGTTTGCCTTGAATAACACCAACATCGATGCCGATAAGAAAGCCTGTCCAGATTGAGACAAGTCGGCTTCATAGCCTCTTTGTGTTGCCTCTGGTGCCATTAGTTCTAAGTAACGGTCAATCACCTCAATTACCTGCACATCCCAAGGATCAATTTCTCCCCGTTCAGCCTGGTGAATCAGGAGTGTAATTGTTTCTAATAGCTCGGAAGCATCCATCAATTAGTTCTAATTAAATCAAAAGTGCGTAGATTCAACAGTAAATTTATTGGATATAGACGCAAAACTGCTTGTCGTTCAACAAAAATTATGCTTGTTTTATGAAGAAATCATCTGCTGACAGTAACGCGGGTTGTAATAAAATATAAAAATTAACCCAAGGTTTACTTTTAGCATCAATTTCATCAATTGACATAAGGAATTTTACTTAATCAATTCCAGCAATTTAAATTCAGTAATATTGGAAAATGTGATTTCGGTTATTGCAAGTTGTATTTTTAAGTATTTTGACTAATACAAGTTTTGTATTAACACAGTAGGATTGTATGATTACTGTACTAAACAGGGATGTATAGTATGATATTTTTATACTTTAAAAATCAGTAACAAGCGGTAATTTAAAATACTTAATACAGACTTTTCGGAAATTGAGATAAACAAGGGCGATCGCTTTCTAGAATAGGTTGCCATCTCAAAGGCTGTATATAGTAGGCTGAATGGGATTACAAGTCCTGTTCGCGCACTCTGACTCTAGGGCTGGCTCAAGCAAAAAAGAGCGCTGCCTTTTAGCGTTTATTCTCTTCATCAGAGGCAGATTCATAAGAAACAGTAAAAGGTGATACAAAATCGCCGGAGCGGCCGCTCTTGATCGCATCAAAAGTACCTTTGATAGTACCGGCAATTGGAACAGCAACGAGTGTGCCCAACAAACCAGCAATCTCGAATCCCATCAAAATAGCCACAAAAATCCAGATGGGATTCAGCCCGATAAAGTTACCAAGTAACTTAGGAGCTAGCAGGTTATCTTTAATCTGCTGCATAACAATCGCTGCCAAAGCTACTTGAATTGCCAACCACCAATTTTGCAGTAGTACCAATATCGTTACTAGACCGATGGCTAGAGTTGCCCCAACAAAGGGAATTAGTTCACCTATGCCAATCACGATCGCAAACAATAAGGCAAACGGCACTTTGAGTAGTAAGAAAATTGGAGTTAGGGTTACTACCATAAATAGCCCCAACAATAACTGGCTGAGAAAAAAGTTCTGAAAGTTGAGACGCAAGGAGGCCGTTAAGGGGAATCTGATATTAGAGGGTAACAGACTAACTAAACCAAACCACACGCGATCGCCATATAAAAGCATATAAAATGCCAGCACGACTACTAACACCAGATTTAGTAATCCTGACAACAGCGTTCCAGCAACTCCCACAGCGCCAGAAGCTAGCTGCTGCACCAAGTTTTGGATGTTGGCATTGATTTGATTGCTCACCACCCGCAAATCTAGGGGTAGACGCCGCTGCTTTGCTAAAGCCTCAAACTGTTCCAAGTTTCTTTGACTGGTAGTTAACCAATCTGGAATTTTATTTAACAGTTGAATAGTTTGGTCAATTAGCATTGGTACTAATGTGACGCCCAGAATTACCACCAGTGTTAAAGTTACAAGCAAAACAATGATTACCGCCTGAGCATGAGTGATCCGAGCACGCTCAAATAATTTAACTGGATAATTTAATAAAAAAGCCAGAATTGTGGCGATGCTCAAGATAGTGATTGGATGCTGGAAATACTGAAATAGTACGGAAAGCAGCCAGACATTGAGAGCGATAATCGGGCCACTCAGACCATAAATTAACAGACGTTGTAGGGGGGCTGAACGGCGCATCTGATGCAATCTGTTTTAGAGATTCCTGAAAAGAATTTGTTCAACGGATATTGGCGCTGATCATCATAATAGATATTTTTAACAAAGACATACATACGCATATCTAATAACAAGGAAATAAATTACGATGGATAAAACCATTGCCGACCTTCGTAAAGACTATACTTTACAAGATTTGAGTGAAACTGAGGCTGACCCTAATCCTTTTATACAATTTAAAAAATGGTTCGATCAGGCACTGGTAGCCCAACTTCCTGAACCCAATGCCATGACAATAGCTACTGCTATGCCAGAAGGGAAACCTTCGGCAAGAATGGTGCTACTAAAAGATTTTGATGAAAGAGGCTTTGTCTTCTTCACTAACTACAATAGTCGCAAAGGACAAGAACTCGCAGAAAATCCCCAGGCGTCCTTAGTTTTTTGGTGGGCAGAACTAGAACGCCAAGTCCGTATTTCTGGGCGAGTTGAGAAAGTTACTGATGAAGAGTCAGACAAGTATTTTTATAGTCGTCCTGAGAACAGTCGTCTCGGTGCATGGGCATCTAATCAAAGTGAGGTGATAGCCAACCGAGAAGTCCTAGAGCAGCGCTTGCAGGAGTTGCACGGCAAATTTGAAAATCAAGAAATTCCCCGGCCATCTCATTGGGGTGGCTTGCGAGTTATCCCCACAGAAATCGAGTTTTGGCAGGGACGCCCTAACCGCCTACACGATCGCTTGCTTTATACTCGCATGGACGATGGTAGTTGGCAGATTGAGCGTTTATCGCCATAAATTGCGCCAGAGTGCAATCCTCAAAATTACTCTAGCAAGCTGAATAGTCTACTGTTCTTGGGTAGCAACTGCTTTGGGAGCAAACTGAATCCTGGGATCGGGCATAAAAGTGTATCTGAGATACAGCCCTCCCCAGACAAACAAAGTAATCAGTAACGCACCAATGCCTAAAGGACTGGGAAGCCAGAATACAACTTCTATATGATTGAGTTCACCAGGTCTAAGCTTCCACACTAGTTGATTTTTGTTCTTTTCTGGCTGGATTGCATTTTCGGTGATGGGAATGTTTTTCGCTCCCCAAGGTGCTCTCAAGCTAAAATCTAAATCGAGAATTGAACCTGCATTTGCTAGGACATTACCGTTGCTGGAAATCAAAGAAAGCGATCGCAAATCCAAATCATAAATTAAGCGATTACGTACTAGCAGTAAAAAATTATTTTGCTCTATGAGCAAGTTGGATTCAATCTTTGGCAATTCTGAGTCTGATTCACTTGGCGCAGACTCTGTTTTTTGATTAGTGCGAGAATTAAAAAACTCGTTAAATTTCTTTTGTAGTTCCTGCCCATTATTGAAAGGAATTGACACAATAATTTCTTCTGGAGAAAGCCGCCGCGTTTTACCTTCAAGTTTACGGGCACGACGCTCTATGCTGTTTAACCATTCATACACATAGTCGCCACTAAAACTAGTTAGCCGTTCTCCTAATTTAATATGCTGCACTAGTTCGCCGTGATTTGAGTTATCAAAATTCACTCCAACATCGTACTTTACACAACCAGACAGTAGCACAGATGCTAACAGTACCAAGCACAAAATAGGTTTTGGAATTTTTGCTTTCCAAATTTGCAGGTTCATTACTATAAATCTCCAAAAACGTCAAATATTTTAACCAATCTTGACTTATAACTCTTGGTACTGTTTGGTGTCAGAAAAGGTTTGTTTAAAAACTCAACCAAACCAAGTACGAAAGCGTTAAACCTACGACAATTAGCGCTAACCAGATAAAGCGATTATCTCTGGTATTGACCTGGCTGAGGTCAACAAATTCTGGTTCAGCTGGCTTTGGCGAAGATTTGCGAGGATTAGCGGTTATACGAATTTTAGAATCATTATCAGGTATTGCGCCCAAATCAGGAATTTCGGTCATCCACTCGCTAGGTCTATTGAGCTTTGGTGCTTGTAGGATGTAAAGTAACTGCCGGGCTTGTTTGCTGGTTTCTACATCGGGATGGCGTTGGAGTTGTTTACACAAAGCGATCGCATCCTCTGTCCGCCCAGCCGCTTCATAAGCTGTTACTAGCCAAAGTTCTATTTCACCCCCAAGCCGAGAATTACGAGCTAACAGGGCGCTGGCTTTTTCTAAATTTTCCACAGCTTCTCGATATTGCCCATTTTCAAAGGCAACTTTCCCAGCTTGGTAGCGAGATCTGGCAATTTCTAAACTTTCTGAACTCACGTTTTGCACACAAATCAGAACTGCTTTAATTTATTTTGCCAATATCAGCAATCTTTGCGGAATCTTTTTGAAACCTGTCAAAATTAAATTAGATAGACTTTTAAAATTTTTATCAAGTAGCTAGTGCTATTTCTTACGTATTTTTCGCTAACAATTCCAGGTTATCAAATTTGTGGGTAAGCAAAATATGCATAATATCAAGCATTTGCGATTGAACTGGCTGGGCGCAGGTATGACTCTGGCACTGATGAGTGCTGCAATTGCCCCAGCTTCTGCCCAATTCATAATTATTAATGGCGGGAGCCAACAGCCTCCCGTTGGATCGGTTATTTACGGTAGTCCGATTCCCGCTCCCATACCTGTAAATCCGGTAACAGGGCACAAAATACCGACTCACACAAATTATCCCTATCCGGTTCATTCTTATCCGACTCATACAAATTACCCTTATCCCGTTCACCCTTATCCCGTTCACCCCTATCCTGTTCACACAGATCACTACTATCCCAGAGGCAGGCGGGTAATAAATCGCACATTTATCCATCCTAATCAGATTCACCCCACCGTGCGAGGCTCGACGATAATAGTAAATCCAGCGATCGTGGATCATTCAAGGCGTGGTGGAAAATTCAGAGGGAGAACGCCGGGAATTTTAATTTATCCACGGTAATTTTAGGTGGGCAAACAGCCCACCCTGTCGGATTTTATTGCATAAACTGGGAACCGAGAATCATGGTTCCAATACCAACGTCAGTAAAGATTTCTAATAACAAAGCGTGGGGAATGCGACCATCAATAATATGTGCAGCTTTAACTCCTTGAGCAAGCGATCGCACACAACAATTTACTTTTGGAATCATCCCCCCGCTGACAATACCACTTGCAATCAAATCGCGGGCTTCGGGTATATCTACTTTAGGAATCAAAGTTGACGGATCTTTGTAATCTTTTAAAATACCCCTGGTGTCAGTCAGTAAAATTAACTTTTCTGCTCCTAGTGCGGCGGCGATTTCTCCAGCTACCGTATCCGCGTTAATGTTATAGGCTTGTCCTGTCTCGTCTGCGGCTACGCTTGATACTACTGGAATATAGCCATTGCTAGCTAGGGTATCCAAAATTTTTATATTCACATTACTGACTTCGCCCACAAAGCCGATACCTTCTTGACCTTGGGGACGAGCTGTGAGTAGATTACCATCTTTGCCACACAGCCCCACTGCCAAGCCTCCAGCTTGGTTAATTAGCTCGACAATTTCTTTATTGACTCGACCGACTAAAACCATTTCCACCACATCCATTGTGGGGGCATCAGTGACTCGCAGACCATTTTTAAATTGCGGTTCGATTCCCAATTTATCCAACCAACTATTAATTTCTGGCCCACCACCGTGAACTAAAATTGGTCGCAAACCGACGCAGGATAAAAATACAATATCGCGGATGACTTTATCTTTGAGGGTGCTATCTTTCATCGCCGCGCCACCATATTTAACAACAACAGTGCGACCAGTGAATTGTTGAATATAAGGTAGAGCTTCGCTTAGCACTTGTACACGAGTGGCTTCAGCTTGCCTGATGTACTCAGTATCGTTGACCATTATGAGGAGCTGTTGAGACTTAAAACCTATCCAGTCAGTGTAGAAGACTTTGGAACTGGTAACAATCTCTCACGCGGAATTTGGGTATTACATTTGCAATTAGTATATTTCTCTACAGCATGAAGCTTTTAGAGTGCCACATCTCGCTAGATTTTGCTTGTCATACCAGTTCAAAAAATGTTTGCGATAGATTTAGCGCTCACCACTAATTGTGATGTTTAACTGGGGTTTTGAGAACACTAGGTATTACCTCCATAACTCTAGTGGCAATTTGTTCAGGTGTTTCACTTTCACGAACAGTAATTTGCAAATCGGCTTGGGAGTAAAGTGGTTGGCGTTGTTCGAGAAGCGATCGCAGTTTGCCTTTAGGGTCAACATCTTGCAGGAGTGGTCTTGTGGTATCCTCTGCCAAGCGGTTGTAGAGTAACTCCACTGGCACATCTAACCAAACAATTAAACCGTGGTGCAGATAACTCCAATTTTCTCGCTTTAGTACAATGCCTCCTCCAGTTGCTATAGTCAACTTGGTATAAGCACAAACTTGTGCCAGCACATCACTTTCTAACTGACGAAACGCTGCTTCTCCAGACTCGGCAAATAGCTGATTAATTGATTTTCCTGCTGCTTGGACAATTACATTGTCGGTATCTACAAACCCATAACCCAGATGTTTCGCCAGTAAACGTCCTACTGTCGTCTTACCGCTACCCATCATCCCAATTAAGTACAGGTTAACCCCTTGCAATAAGCTACTCATTAGTCGCTACGCTCCAGTTATGAGTTATGAAGTGTCCTAATCCCTAATTTCTCACTTTAATGTTACATCTGTGTATTCAGTTGATTTTCTCTCATATAATTTTTTAGCTGTACTGCAAAATTAGTATGGTTGATGAATAAGTAACTATCTGTCTGTTGACTTAATTTAAAATTTTTTTCGATTAATTGTTCAATTAGATATTCTTTCAACACTGGAATTAGGGAAAAACCGATTGCTTGCTTTTCAATACTCGTCGTAGGTGTAGCCTTCTCGATTAAAGATCGCCTGTGTAATAACTCTATAGCCTCCAATATTAATCTTGGCGACATTTGTGGCGATACACCTGGTATTGTGATATCCGTTTGCAACTTTCTTAGCGAAACTAAATCTGGATTGAGAGCTAGCCAGTACATCACGTATTTTTCTATATCAGACAAACGATGAAAGTGCTGGTCTAACATTGCTCGAATATCGCCAAAAACCCAAGTTCCTTGGGCGATAAGCTCAGAAATATTACCACCAAATAATTCTTGAATAGTGGTTGCAACTAATTTGATAAATAGTGGGTTACTTGCATATCGTTTGAATAATATTTCGCATTCCTTTTGTGGTGTTTGATTATCCAAGCCCTTAGCTCTGAGAATTGCAATGCTTGCTTCCTGATCTAAGCCAGTTAATTTTAAAGAGCGAATAGGTAATGTTTCTCCTTCAAGAGCAGCAATCTCTGGGGGTTTTTCCCTAGCGGTTAATACTACACAGCTTTGATGTTGCCAATCTCCTAACCGCCGAATCAACTCTCCATAACCTTCATAACCTGGACGATATCGAATTTGGGAAATAAGGCCAGCATAGCCATTTTTTATACCTTGGCTATTATTTGGCATTGGCGCATATTCCTGTGTTTCATATCTATCGCCATTGGCAAAAATCGAGTCAACGTGATCCAATACAATCAGACACTGACGAGTACGCAAACACTCAATTAATTGTACAATTCGGCTTTCTACTGTTTGAAGGCTAGTTGTGTTGAGCGTTGGGGATAAGAGTTGAATTAGCTGGTGTAAAAGTACCTCTAAAGGCGGTGCAAAACGTAGCGATCGCCAGATCACATATTCAAACTCATCTTTAATTGTTTCTGCTAGCTTGGCTGAAAAAGCAGTTTTACCAATTCCACCCATACCCAAAATTACTACTAACCGACAACGCTCTTGCACAATCCATTGTCGAACTTGAGCAAGTTCTTGTGTTCGTCCGTGGAAAATACTGACATTAATTGCTTCCGCTCCATTTTCTAATGAATCATTTTCTCTTTCAGTATTTATTTTAAGAGGATTAACTACTGGTTGGATTTTAAACCAACCTTTTTTATACCCAGCTTTTTCTAGCAAATGAGTAACGCGACTCCAATTTTTTACTTTGACTGAGTATCCTACCTGATTACTCAGCATTTCTTCTATGTATTTATAAAGCCCATTAGATAGGTAAACTCTAACAGTACTGCTACTACCACTTTGGTAAACTATCTTAGCAATTTCCGCAGGGCTACAGCCACAAAGTAAACCTCTGAGGAATTTCTTTTCTATAGGTGTTAAGGCTTTTCCTTTGGCTGAGGCCAAATCTACGTATAACTTTTCTAACTCCCAATTATTTTTAGCTTTTATAAATTCGTCTTCTATTTGATGAGAATCATCTGTTGTCATTAGCGGTATTTATGTATCTAAAGCAACTAAGACAATAGATTAACGATTCTTCTATGAAATCAGAATAAATTAACAGTGAATTTTTAACGAATTTAATAACTTTCGTTAGGTGACTCCGCAGTTGTAGCTTGAGTAAGCTAATCGGCACTTAAGTTGCATAATAATAAGACGAAGCCGTTTCAAAGCAG
>NZ_JCACKA010000027.1:0-5092 GCF_059505145.1 Mojavia sp. | reverse complement strand
AAGGAATAAAGGTGTACTGAATTTTGTTCAAAAATCAAATATGAGTCCTATAGCAGTCTTAAATGATGCGTGAATAATAAGATCCCCCTAAATCCCCCTTTTAAAGGGGGACTTTGATTCTAGTTCCCCCCTTTTAAAGGGGGGCTAGGGGGGATCAATAAGTGCCTAAAATCACAGCCAAGCACTTTTCAAACAACCTTTTACAATCATTTTTTAGAACTTCTTAAGCAACTACTAACTCAGAATCGGCTTCTGATGGTGCGCCATCTTGAACGAGGGAACGGGTGTCGCCGTTGCGCTGGAGGATACCGCCCACCATTGCTAATAAAGCGTTGACTTTGCGGGTACGCCATTCATCTATTAGATTTTGCACTTGGTTAGCAGACATCCGCCGTGTCATCGCTTCGTAAAGATAAGCAGCGTGACCGGTTTCATCTTGGGCGATGCTTAACATTCCAATTTTGAGGTTACGTGCTGTGGAATCATCATCGGGTAGGACATTCGCCATCCGTGCAAAGTCTTTGCTAGCATCTAATTCCAGAATGTAGGTGCTAGCCATAAATACATCCCAGTCAATCACAGCAGGTTTTAGCTGTTCTTGAGCATAGCCTTCATAATATATGGCAAAAAAGGGACTGCGCTGTTGTGATTTATTTTGAGATTTTGGTTGGGGTTGGCTTTTAAAATCTATAACTTGTTTATTTAACTGTTTTAAGGCGTGGGCAAAAATTTGACCGTGGCGAGTTTCGTCTGCTGCGTGTTTTGTTAGTTTTTCTGCTAGCCATGTATCACCTTCAGCTGCGGCGCGATCGCTTAGTGCTGTCAAAAATGGAACGGAGCCAGATTCTGCTAACTGAAACCTTGCGAGGACATCAGGGCGAGTTTTATTATCGCGGATTTGAGCTGCAGAGTAATAAGCGATCGCACCCGAACCGGCTAGGTGCATGAGGTAAGTGAAGAAATTCATGGGAGATTCCCGCTGATGATTGGGAGTTTACTTTTTTTATCCTAGTCTTCCCCAATCGATGATTGCCCGCAACTGGACATTGTTTTGCTAGTATCATCCTCCAGAGGTAATTTCAATTCAAAATTCAAAATGAAAATGCGGAAGTTGAATAAACAAGTATTCATTTGGCTGTGTGCAGCTATTATTATTTTCGGGTTGATGGGATGCGATCGCTTTTTTGGTGCTAAGGGTGATGTAGTTGAGCGAGTCAGTGATGGTGATACTTTAACTGTGAAAGACGCCCAAGGAAACAAATTTAGTGTGCGCTTTGCTTGCATGGATGCGCCAGAAATACCACATACCAATAAGGAAAAGCAAAGTAAACGCGCCAGCGATCGCAATCAATTTACTTGGGGTGCTAAAGCTCAAGAACGGTTACAGGAGTTGGTGAGACAAGGAGGCGATCGCGTCACTTTGAATATTACTGATAGCGATCGCTACGGTAGAAAAGTTGCGGAAGTTCGCTTAAACAATGGCACATTTGTGCAGCAAGTCTTACTACGTGAGGGATTAGCAAAAGTTTATCGCCCTTATTTAAATAAGTGTCCCAGTAAAGAATTAGTGCAACAAGCCGAAGCAGAGGCGCAACAGCAAAAGCGTGGGGTTTGGGGCGATGCGAACTTTACCAACCCTTGGGAATATCGCAGTTTCAATAAAAGAAACTTATAGTTAAAGCAGAGCAGAAGAGAAGATTTTCTAAATTATGGTTCAAATAATCCAGGCTAAAGACATCACCTTGCTTGAATTAGAGTCCAGATTTGGAATTCAATTAGTTGAGGATGAGCAATTTTTTAGAGAATGGCAAGACAATTTACCAGAAATTACAGATTCCGAGAAACAGCAACTTGACCGAGTTAAGGCGAGTTACGCCAATCTGCTCAAATATCCTCCTTTACTTGAAAACACCGTCAAAATGGTGGTGTTGTCTCCCTTATTGGATTTAGCAGACTTTTATCTCTCTCCATTTCACGTCAAATCTGAAAAGTCTGTTGAAGTTTCTGTTGAAGATGAAGGTGTAACAGTCAAAGGACAAATTGATGTCTTAGTTTTGTTTGAACAGCTAGTGGTGGTAGTCATAGAGTCTAAACAAGCAGCCTTTTCTGTGGAGGTAGGCAAACCACAACTTTTAGCATATATGCTGGCACTCTCTAACTCCGATAAACCAATATATGGATTAATTACTAATGGCGGTAGTTTTATCTTCGTTAAATTGATTCAGCAAGAAATGCTAAAGTATGCGTTTTCTCGCTTGTTCTATATCTTCAATCCTGGGAATGAGTTGTATACAGTTTTGAGTGTGTTGAAGCGTCTTGGACAACTAGCTTTGTCACGCTAGTAGGAAACTTATGCAGCAAAAAGTGTATGTGATGGATATTTAGTTGTTGAGCAGCAATGTCTATCCTACAAAAAACTAATATTTATACTCATTCATATCATGTCCATTTAAATAACCGTCATTGCGACCGAAGTGAAGCAATAGCAAAATTTTTGGGATTGCGTCGTTTCACTTCGTTCCACTCGCAATGACATAATTCAGCGTGATTGGTCGGACACCATATCATTAGAAATACTTGTAAATAGAGATTGAAGACTCATTCACGAGTATTAAAGACTCATTCACGGAGCAAAAAGCCTCATTCACGAGTATCAAAGACTCATTAACGGAGATAAAAGCTTCATTGACGAGTATCAAAGACTCATTAACGGAGCAAAAAGCCTCATTCACGAGTATCAAAGACTCATTAACGGAGCAAAAAGCCTCATTCATGAGTATCAAAGACTCATTAACGGAGCTAAAAGCCTCATTCACGAGTATTAAAGACTCATTAACGGAGCTAAAAGCCTCATTCACGAGTATTAAAGACTCATTAACGGAGCTAAAAGCCTCAACCGCATAATAAGTACCTAAACAAAAATATTTACAGTCATTGCGAGCAGAGCGAAGCAATCCGCCCCTTGCGATTGCTTCATTCCGCTTCGCTACATTCGCAATGACATTGTGTAATTAATTTTGTATAACTACTTATATTTGCGGCTAAGAACAAGAAATATCGTGGTTGAGGGCAGAAAATTGTTGTGGTACTGAGCTTTTACCTTTTCTTGCCCAATGGTATTGAGAAAATTAACTATAATCGTACTTAATCGTATAATATCGTACCTAATTATATGGAACCAATTACCGTCGGTGCGATCGCTCTTTTAGCTTTTCTAGGTAATAAATTCGTTGATTGGTCAACGGAAAAGGCTTTGGATGCAATTTATGACAAAGCCAAGCAAGTTATTCAAGATAAATCACCCGCAACAGCAGCCGCTTTAGAAACCGCAGCCGAACAAGCAGCTTTACCGCCAGGAGAACGAGAAGATATTGGTGAAGCTGTATTAGTAGAAGATGTAAAAAAAGCAGCAGAGGCAGACCCGGAAATTAAGGAAGCTGTAGAAGCTTTAGGAAATCAAGTAAACACTGCTGCACAAGATAACCCAGAACTGGCAAAGGCTATAGCAGAGTTAACCGCAGCTATTAAAGCGCAAAGTCCTACAACGGTAGAGAATTGGCAAGGTATAAATATTAAGGGTGGCGAGAATACTATCAGTAATCCCACTTTAAACTTTGGCAGTAAATGACCGCAGAGAACTGGCAAGGGATAAACATTAAGGGTGGAGAGACTAACATTCACAACCCAACAATTAATATTGGGTCGTCACAGCGAAATTCTCCACCAAATATCCCCAATAATCTAAGTCGCAAAGGCGCAGTCAAGTTTGTTGGGCGAGACAATGAACTTACCGACATCCATCAGAAATTGCAGCAGTCGGGGAAAGTGGCGATTTCGGCGGTGGCTGGAATGGGTGGTGTCGGTAAAACAGAACTCGCAACCCAGTACGCACTAAGACATGAAGTTGATTATCCTGGGGGTATCTGTTGGCTGAATGGGAGAGAATCAGACTTAGCAGCCAGCATTGTGCAATTTTATCTTTTGTACATTGGTCAAGAAATACCAGACAAATTAGGCGGAAAACTGCTGAACCCCCAAGAACAAGCGCAGTGGTGTTGGCAGCATTGGCAACCATCTGAGGGTTTAGTGTTGGTAGTATTAGATGATGTCACTAATTTAGAGAATCTGCAAGAAGTACAGCCGCCTGGGAACCGCTTCCGGGTACTTATCACCACCCGGTTACGCAACCTCAGTCCTAATTTTGTGCAGGAAATTTCCTTAGATGTACTCCCGGAAAATAAAGCGTTGGAACTGCTAACAGCTTTTGTGGGTGAAAGGCGGATACAACGAGAAGAAACAACGGCTAAAGAATTGTGTGAATGGCTGGGATATTTGCCTTTAGGGTTGGAATTAGTAGGACAGTATTTAGCTGAAGATCCAGATTTATCTTTAGCAGAAATGTTAGAACGGCTGAAGGTGCAGCATCTAGAAGATGAAGCATTGGAACGGAGACAGCCAACCTTGAGTGCAGCACAGTTAGGAGTCAAAGCCGCCTTTGAATTAAGCTGGCGAGAATTGGAAGAAAAAACCCAGCTTGTAGGTGCGTTGTTGAGTTTGTTTGCCCCTGGTGTCATACCTTGGCAATTGGTAGAGTCTATCAGTGAATTGTTAAATTGGGCAAAGGCAGATGTTACCGAAGCCAGAAAGCAACTTTACAAGCGACATCTTATTCAAAGATTAGAAGATAAAAACGCTTGTTATCAAATTCATCCGTTAATTCGGGAGTTTCTTAAAGGAAAATTAGCACAGATTTACCATTGCACAGGCAGAGAGGAGTTAAGGTTAGATTTCAAACAAGCTTTTGCAGCGGCGATGGTAGCAAAGGCGAAAGAAATTCCTCAAGCTATCACTTTAGAATTTATCGCCTCAGTGCAAGATACTATTCCCCATCTCCAAGAAGTTGCCGAAAATTTGATTGATGCGCTAAGGGATGAAGATTTAGCTTGGGTGTTTATTGGTTTGGGTAGATTTTATGAAGGACAAGGTTTGTATGCGTTAGCAGAACCTTGGCGTATGCAGTGTTTATCAGTAGTAAAAACCCGTTTGGGAGAAGAACATCCCCACGTTGCCACTAGCCTCAACGACTTGGCAT
>NZ_JCACKA010000026.1:0-5128 GCF_059505145.1 Mojavia sp. | reverse complement strand
ATGACTTTGAAATCCTTATTAGTTTTTGTTAGGAAATAAGGTGCGTTTCCCCTGATGGGGGTAATAATCCCAGAATTAATCTCTCTACGTCGTGGCCAAGTCATCGGTATAGTCACAATAGTAGACTGTCGGTTCTCACAAGTTGCATCTGGCTGGGGATTGCCTCTTCTGTACCATTGGCAGTTAGAAAACCCGCGAGAGATTACACCGATTCCTTACATTGGTCAACTGGGGATTTTTGAAGTGCCCGATGATTTGGTCATGGAGGTGGTTGCATGACTAAAACGGCCCGAAGTCAGGCGAAGTATTGGTTCAATTCCTTGCAGTGCAGTGACAATGATTCGTACACTGCAACAAGAAGGGGCAACACGAGAGAATATCGTCACTTTTATCAAAAAAGCAAAATCCAAAAAGACATCACCAAAAATTTTAGATGTCTGCAAAAATTTTGATAACACAAAATTTAAACCAGTTCTGCTAGATGATGCCCCGCTCGCCGTAGTACTTTTCGCGGGTGGCGGCGGGATTGAAGCGGGGATGGTCGAAGCCGGGATTCGTCCAGTTATCGCGGTGGAGTTCGACTCCAGCAAACCAGACTTGAGCCAGGTGATCGCCGTAACCCATCACCATAATTTCGGCGAATACGGGTGTAGAGTCGGTCAGCCTGGTAACATTTTTTCAGATTGCGCTTTCCTCATGGTCGATTACTACCATAATCCATTTTTTATCTAATTAAAATTTAATACATAGTTTTGGAATGCAGCAAACAAACTGATACTATTTTGTCAGTAAAATCATCAAGTTTGGAAAAAGAACGTAAAAATAACAGTTTTAATTCTCACCAGCAAATGAAACAAACAGCATTCGTTTAATGGCGCTCGCCTTTAGGTCGCTAGCAGTATCGACTGAAATACTGATTAATAGGTTCAAATGTGGCATCTCTGCATTTTGTTGAAATGTGCACATGGCAAAAGTCTGGTAATCAGCCGTTTTGATATAAGCCTTCAACTAGCGGCAATCGCTAGCAACAAAATATTTATAGGAAGTAATCGATGAAAATCACAAATACTTTGAAAGAAAAAAGCAAGGAAATTTGCAGCTTGTTAGCGTATGTGATGGCTGCCACTCTAATCACGTCGCCGTTGGCGTTCGCCGCCTCCCCCTGGAAGGCGGGTCAGGGGACAGTGAACACGAAATTCATGACTACTTCCGATTACGCCACTGGATGCTCAAATAATGATACGTCGTGTTTCTATGCGAGTTCGTACGATGACTTCTTGAGCGGCGTGCGGCAGGGTTACATTAGTGTTTCTAGCTACTCTAGTTCTATCTCTTGCTCTGGGCCCGCATACGCGGGCATCGTTTCCACGAATCCGGGCGGGAACGTGAGCGTCAAAGCCACGCTCAATCCTTCAGATCCTTCATGTTATACCTACAACTGGAATGCCGGGCCGGTCACGGTGAACCTTTCTGGCACGTACACAAATGGGGGCTACCGCTATTCGCGTAGTGGTAAATCAACACAATACTACAACGGAACGACCTACAAGTACGACAACAAATATGACTCCTTCCAGGAGACATTTACTGGTTCCATTACAGGCTTTACCACTCCTTTTACAGGTGATGCCTCTGCGGAACGCAATAGCAACCGTGAGCAGGTGAAGTAAACTGCTTGCGGGTAGTACTCTCCGCAAAAACAAACCCACCGGAGTGAGTTTGTTTTTGCTCTCAATGTTGCCAAGCCCTAGCTATCTAATTGTTTGAAGCCTTTAAATTTCCGAGACTTCAATTGAATTGATACAGTTTTATCCTTGTCGAACGCTTGGATTGAAAGTTTGTTCCACCCGATGATAAGCGTAATGTGATTTTCGGACGCTGGTTAAATCGAGATGAATCGGTGTCAGTTACTAATAATATAAAGTTACAAACGCCCTTTGGTGACACATCATCAATGCCGCAAAATTCAGATTCCGTGTCAGTCTCCAGTAATATAGAAGATATACAAACTCAAGTTACTGACACACCCGACATTCCCCAAACATTAAATCAGGCTGCCCAAGGCTGGAAAGGGTTAAGGCTGAAATTACGGCAGGGGCAAGATTCTGCGGGTTCTTTCTACACTGAGCTAATTGCAAGGATTGGTGATGCTGTTGGGGTTGCTGATGGTGAGCCAGTATGGAATGAATATTTGAGTCAGTGGATGGTTGGGGTTAACTTTGCGGACGGTTGTAAGTCGGTTGTGTGCGATTGGGTAGTGGCGGTGTAGGTCAGCAAATCCCAGCAAATCCCGTGTCACTTATTTATGGTACAGCGGGGCATTTTTCGAGTCTTGTGCCTAACCAACACAAAAGTTAAGGTACGAAGGCCAACACGCCTACAAGAGAACCGGAACCTCCACGTAATCTCAGAACTGCGATCGCGAGTTTAGTCCCTTGGTTGGTAATTGGTCTAAATTGCTAAGATTTTCTAGCACAATACCAGACTGTGCCAACACCAGACGGTTAGTAGCACCCACTAGGATCGTGTCCAGGGTCTACACCATGAGTATCTATTCCCACATTTGCAATTTGCCGTTGGTTGAGTAAAAACTGTGTAGCATTGCTGTTAAATCCTGGGACATTGCATAATACCTTGAGCATCCTGATTGAAGAATGCGTTTCTATTCTGACTTTTCACGGTTTTCAATCAATTTTAGGGACGATCGCTTGTGAAAGTTGATGAGAGTCACGGTCTAACTGGGTGAGGGTGATTGCCAACATGAGCAACCCAATTGCAATAATTCTAGAAGCGGTGATCGGACGGGGTGCCATGCTAAACCAGCCCAATTGATCAATTACCACAGAGAGAATCATCTGACTGCAAACGACGCAGAGCGTTGTGGTTGTTAATCCCAATTTTGGCACGACCAGGGTACTCAACGTGACGAAAGCTGCTCCTAGAAATCCTCCCAGAAACGCCCACCAGGGAACCGTCAGCAGGCGCTCAAGGGGTGGGATTGGAAAAAGGTGCAAAATCATCAGTAGCGCCAGAGCTGTAAAGCCAGCAATGAAGTTAATTGCGGCAGCCGCAATTGAAGAGTGGAGTGTTTGCCTTAAGCGAGCATTCGCAGCAGCACCGATTGCAATCAAGACACCACCTGACCCTGCACCGAGGAGTGCGAGTAACGTGTTCATAAGCAAGGAAAAACAGTAACTTACTGAGCCAGAAAAAAGAGCGCAACCAGCAATAGCCCGATGGCAAAGCGGCGATGGCGTGTCATGCGATGTTGAGGGACTCCTAGCCAACCAAAATGATCTGTGATCATGCCTGCGATCGCCTGTCCACAGGTCACAAATCCCAGGGTTAAGGTTGGCCCCAGTAGGGCAGTGAAGTAGATACTGGAAGTAATATAGCCAGCGCCTAAAACTCCACCTACAAAGCTCCATCGCGGTGCTTTGGATAGGGCAGACCAGTCAGGATCACCAAACTGTCGGGTGAACAGGAGTGCAATTAAAGCCAGTGCGCCAACGAGGTAGGAAATATCAGCAGCTAAAGCAACTGAGTTGAGGGAACGTGCGAGTTGAGCATTCAGGCTGACTTGAATCGGCAATACCGCTCCACTTAGCAATGCCAATAGCAAGTACAGGTAGATTTGGCAGCGAGAAGCAATTTTAGACCTTACGCGGAGCATAATCGCAGGTAAGCGACTCAAACGGTTAGTAGTCATAACTTGTGTGAGTCAGAGAATCTTCAGTGGATAGCCAAGTTACTGAACAGCGATCGCTTCAATTTCGATCAGCAGTTCCGGGAACGCCAGCCGCGAAACGCCCAGTAATACTCCCCCTGCCCGGCATCCTGCTGCCACTAATCGCTCTTTGATAGCATCCCAATTTGCCATTAAGCAATCGGCATCCGTTGTGTAGTAATCGATTCGTACCACGTCTGCAAGTTGATAATTTGCCTGGCTTAAAACAGTTTCCAGATTATCGAGTGCCTGGTTAATTTGGCCACGCATATCACCAACATGAAGCAGTTTGCCATCCCCATCCATTGAAACTTGTCCAGCACAGTAGAGCGTGCGTTGTGCACTGTTTGTCTCGATCGCCCATGACCATCCCTGTTCAGCTTGCCAGTTCCAGGGGTTAATGATTCGCCGTTCCATCTTGATCTCCGTTGACCATTTGGTGAATGTTTAAAGTCAAATCGCTTCAGGCTGCCATTGCAGACTGATCATAAGAACCATAAGTCAGTTCCTCTGAGTCTGAGCGGGCAAGTCCAATCACTTGATGCCCAGATGTTTGCAAGGTGTGAGCGATCGCGCTGCCAATGTAATCCATTGCACTTGTGAGTAAAACCTTCATCACTGTTCCTTCGTGAACGAATTCTTAAGTATCTTGATATCAAGATACTTAGGATAAATGTAAATGTCAAGAATCTCGATATCGAGATATAATCACCCCATGAAACAGGACTACATTGACCAAATTCTGGAGCAGTGGTGGCAGGAGTCACCTCAACTTGACTCTTCGGCGTTAGCAGTGGTGGGTCGTGTGCTGCGAATTGCCCGCTTGCTTGAAAAGCACCGAGAAACCGTACTGGCAAAGTATGGGCTAAGTATCTGGTCGTTTGATGTGCTAGCAACCCTAAAACGTCAGGGAGCGCCCTATCAACTGAAACCGACGGATCTCTACGATCTGCTGATGTTGTCTTCAGGGGCAATGACAAACCGGATTGATCGCCTGGAGCAAGATGGCATTGTGATCCGCCTGCGTGACTCTGGCGATCGCCGCAGTGTGATTGTACAACTCACCGCCAAAGGCATTCATCTGGCGGATACCGTGATGCCTGTTTTATTTGAGCAAGAACAGCAACTCCTGACTGGGTTCACAACTACTGAAGTACGGTCTATCACAACGCTTCTACGCAAATTCTTAGTGTCACTTGAGGAGAATGAAACATGATGCAATGGCTGAATGAACCTGCCCAATGGTCACATAGTGCTCATCAAGTTTTGTTGACAACAAACTCAAAAACTGACTTCTGGCGAAAAACTCATTATGGCTTTATTCGTGATAATGGTCATTTCTTTTACCGGCATTGCTGAATGAAAGGATGAATTGATTTATATAGGTACAATTTGATACTT
>NZ_JCACKA010000025.1:0-5311 GCF_059505145.1 Mojavia sp. | reverse complement strand
TGCAACAGGAGCTTAATTAATGAACTACGAATCTCGGCGTATAACCATCTCGTACTTAGCGGTTATTGAATTGTGCCAGATGTTTGATATTCCTCACGATGCCCCAACACAAGCCCTATCAGCAGCAGTAGAAAAGCTAATTTTCTCCGGTGGTATTGGTGTACAGACCTCTCCAAAAACTCAGAATTCTCCATCTACACCAACAACAATTCAACCAAATAAAACCGGACTAGCTTCTATGGCTTCTCAGTTCAAGGGAGTAGCTTCATGAACAACTTAAATAGGGTCTATGATTCAACCCTACTGACCAATTCCAAGGTTTATCAGATTGACCGAACGCTGTATCAATATCTGTTTAAAACAGGCACAATTCAGCATCCAAAGTATCACTTTCGCCCTCTGGCTGGACAGCGAAAGAAGGCTGATTTATTGCTGAACCACAAGGCTTTGACTACTCGCTGTTACGAGGTGTCAGGTATGAGTACCAGTGCTTCAGTCATCAGCCAAGAATCACTGCAATTATCAATTTTTTGAGGTGAATTATGAACACTCAACCACTACCAGAATTGATTGCACAAGCCCAACAATTAGTAACTCAAATTCGGCAGCATCCACAATATCAACGCTTACATTTTGATTGTGACGTAACGCTTGGAGATGTCACCCAGTTTTTCAACACTCTGCAATGGTCAGCCGCAGATTCAACTGTGGATGTTTCAAGAGAAGGCTTTTTTCAGTGATGGGAGAGCGATTGCAATGATTGGCCGTCGGTGCAATCGCCCGGCTTTGTTGCAAAAGTACAACACACAAGGATTGTAACAAGATGAATAACTCCAATCTATTCTCCGAGGCATTAAATGCGTTAACTAACAATGGATGCCCCTTAGATTTGGCACGATCAGCAGCAGAAATAGTTGCCAACGATGACCCATTCCAACCCGATTTAGGCAGAACGCCACAGCAACAGCAGATTATTCAAGAAGCACTGCCATACTTGCAAAACGGAATTTATGACCAATTTCAAACCATCGATGAAACGCCAAACCCTCTCACACATGGGCAGTTTTTAGGGAATTTTGGTTCTGAACTGCCGAACGAAACTATCTGGAGGCTTGCAGAAGGCGATTCTACAGCATTGGATGATATTACTTCATACGCTACTCTCGACAGAGCCAGCAGCATCTTCACCAGACTAGAAGAACTAGGAGCGTGGGATTAATGAACCGAACAGTAAAACTCAAACTCTCTGCACCCATCACCTATGCTGCCTTGCATTCCCTTTCGGGAATCAGCCAAGAAACCGTATTTCAAGCCCTGGACGGTAATAAAACCGCAGCTGCAACTGTGGCAGATTTTAGAATCAAGCAAACTCAACGCGCCCAAAATGCCTCTTCTGTATTCGGCAACCTATCACAAGGCTTACAGGCAACTGAAGCTGTGATGGCAGAAGAAACCAAGTTTCTGACTGATGCAGGTGCAAGCATTAACAAAATGGCTGATGGTTGGTCAAAAGTCAGGGTCAGTGATGCGCGTTTAGGGTACGGCTTAGAACAGAAGGTTATCGCCTCTAACAACCAAATATCCCAAGAACAGTTTCGGCACTCTAGGACACTCAACTTATTGGGGGAATCACACCGCACCGAACTGCGAGGGATTGAGATTGACGCTACTAGTGCCAGAACTCAACTGTGGCAGAAGGTAAACGCTAAAAAATCTGAGTTGACCCCAGGCGACAAAGCAAGGGAGACACTGCGGGACATCCACAGGCATGGATCTAATGCAATGCGAGGAGTGCAAGGTTTCTTTAGACGGTTGATTGACTAACAAGTGAATAAACCCCAGGTCTAGACCTGGGGTTAGCCATAATGAAGTGTTTATTATGTTAACCAAAAATCAAAACCAATCACCCATCTATTTTGATGCAGAGATTGTAGACGAGCGTACACAGCATATAGACGGTGAACAATACGACAGCGAAAAGGTACAGTCAGAGATCGCCCAAACCGATGGCGGTGTAATTGTACTTCGTGGCATTGCTCAGGGTTCTTTCCTGGCAGGCTTTCAAGTCACGTCAACGCAATCGCTGTACCTAGCAGGCAGTGTTGGGCTGTTTCCGGCAGTAGTGGCAGGTTTACCCGTTGGGCTTTCTGTTGCTGCCACACTCTGCTATTTACGCTTTGACAATAGTGTGATTCCCAAGATTTGCGACCGTCAAAAGTTTGGGCTTGGGGTAACTCGTACCCTCATGCTGGCTGCTAGTTCGTGGAAGTTAACCACAGATGCCCAACAGATGGACTTTGTAGCTCGTAGCAGTTTTTTGGGAGTCACCCAACAGGTAAAGCAGTATGAGGGGATTGAGTCACCAAAACAAACTAATTTCCCCATAATTCTCAGCTTGGCCGCAGTCGTGGCAGTGATTCTAGCTTTCTATTGCCGTAAGAGATGACTATGGACACCATACCATCTGATCTCAATCAACGCTCATACAGCTTACCACCGCGTCTAAATCTGGCAATCATGGCATCCATAACAGGCGCGGTGATTTGTGGCATTGCTGCCCACGTTGGCGACGGCATAGCAAAGAAAGAATTGTGCTTTTACCCACAGTCAGCCAGAATCCATGATGCACCAATAGAGGCTGGTGTTGGCAACCCTGATAAATTGCTTTTGGGTAAAAAGTATTGTCGATATGAGCAGAGATCGCAAATCCCTGAACCCTACCTCAAGGCTAACCAGTACCGGACAAGCAACCCGAACTATAACCCTTGGGCATTTCTCCAGCACTATAGCCTGTATGTCTTTCGCTCATTGCCTGCCGACAACCCGTTTAAGATTCATTTGGGCATTGGTGCAATGGTGTTAGGGGCAATAGGGTTGTGGGCTACCAGCAGGGCAAGGGATTATTTAAGCGAAAGAAGACCTCACTACCGAGCTACCAAACTCTTTGTTGGGGTCAAGGCTAATTACTCTCTCAAACTGGGTGAGCAGTTGCTTGAACTATCTGGAAATGAGTTGATTAAATACCTGCGTGGTATCAAAATCGCTGAGGCCAGACAGCAGTTTATCGCCAGCATCACCCCACAGCAAGTAACAGCCCTACTCATGGCGATGAATGCTGATGACTATTACGAGTTTGGGCATTTACTCGACGGTGGCGCAAGCTTTTCTAAGTTTGAGCCACCCCAGGCACAGCTACCACACGGTGAACCGGGAACAGTGGAGGAGAAAGCACAGCAGCCAGTCATCGCCAACGGTGACAAATACCAATGGATGAAAAACGCTATTGGCTACCCTGCTTTACTGTTTGGGGGCATGGGGTCGGGTAAGTCGTGGACGACCAGAGAGATTGTCTGGCAGAAGGTTAACGCTGGTTGGGATGTTGTAGCTCTAGACCCTCACGGAACTGAAGTTGAATGGCGAGGGGTGAAGCTTATCTCTGGTTATGACGAGATAGCAGAATTCATGCAATGGTACATGGACGAAATGCGCCGCCGCTATGATGCTTACCGCAAATCGGGCATGACAGAGGAACAGTGGACGCAACACCTCAGAGACAGTAACCAGCATTTCTCGGTCATCTGCGAGGAATTCACTACTTGGTCTGACCATATCGTTGAGCCATGCCCTTCGGACGCAGAAGATTTTAAGCCTGACCCAGACTTCATCGGTAAATGGTTCAGATGTGCTATGACCGAAAGCCGCAAGCAGTTGATGATTCCCCTGTTTGTCGCTCACGACCGGACAATGGAAATTTTGGGCAAAGCCAGAGGACTCTCAAAACTTCGGGATGCAGCCTTACTTGAGATTGAGTTAATCGCTCATGTTGACCCAATCACTACAGAGGCTAAGGCATCGGGCATGGGGAAAATTAAACTACCGGGGCATGGGCAGTGGTTGCCGATTGAACTACCTAAACTCGACCGCAAGCGAACTGATTTTAGGTTAGAGGAAGTAAGCGATTCCCATCTACCAGAACCCACAGTAACCGCAGAAACAAAAGCCCAGCTTGAGGAATTGTATTGGCGGATGGAATTTGAAATTGACGAAGAAAATAAGAGGCAACCCGCCAAAAAACTTTCTCAAAATGCTGATTCTCTCTTTCAATTTCTCGGTCGTACCAATCGCAATAAAGCATCTATTTCTGAGGTACAACCTAACTTCAAAGTAAAAGGGAATAGGTTTAGTGCTGACGAAATTAAACGACTCTTTAATGAATTAGTGGAGTGCGGTCTGTCCGTTTGGGTGGACACAAACACCATCGAAATCAGCCCAAATCAGCCAGACGGACACTCCAGACAGAATTAGACAGAATGACTGCACAGCAAAGGACAGAGCCGGACAGAGGCGCAGACAGCAACAGACAGAGGCAATTACAGGAGGTTGATGTTAGAAGAAGCTGTAAAAAAAATATTAATTAGAAAGCCTGATGCTAAAAATAATTACCCTTTCACCGCCTCAGCGATTTACTAATTTACTAGTTGCAACAATGCTGAATTTTAAATGTCTTGAGTTCCAGCTTGAGCGATTGTTATTGTAGGTCGCTCGACCCCTAACACAATATTTTTATTGTGGTTTAATTACTGGTTCTTGAATTAAAAATTGGAGAGAAAATCATGACTAATAATCAGCCAAGCATCTACGACGAACACGGATTACTATATGTTTGGTTTGAATTTTTATATAGTGACCAATCTAGCGATAAAAATGTCGCCAATAACAAACCCAACAATTCAACTTTTGGCTTATCCAGGGTTCCTATTAAGGGAGAATTGTTAAAAGTAAACAACTGTCTGTGGATTGTGGAGCAGGTAATACACCACAATATGTCGCTGGAAATGATTAATGATTTACAGAAATACCAGAACCGCATTTTTGTAGCTACCATCCAAGTTAGGTTCGATAGTTTCGCTTAATATTTTGAGCCGAGTTTTTTTAATGTCTAAGAAATTAGACATTCCCCAGAACCTCTTATAAAGTGGTCAGTCGGGGGCTTAGTTAGTCCCGTGCCGGGATTACTAGCCCCTAATTATTTGTTCAATTAAATAGTGAAAGCGATTGGACATTATGCACAGGGCATAAAGTTTAAAGTTGAATTTATCGAAAGCTTTTTTTATAGCATAAAGAAACACTTCGCGGCATTCACGACGACTTAGTTTAAATTCACGATTATTGCAACGAGTCGTAACGTGGTAGCAGTAATCTGATTTAAAGGAGCGAGGTTGGCGGGGCATGATAGTTTATTAATGGTTTTCTATTTAACGGGACTTAAACAAAAATTAAGCCCAAATGTAGCCCAAACTAGCTTTATAAA
>NZ_JCACKA010000024.1:0-5440 GCF_059505145.1 Mojavia sp. | reverse complement strand
GCTATTTAAGCATTATAGCCTTTTTTACTTTTTTGTTTTGTTTAAGTCCCGTTAGATGTAGCGACCTGCAATTATAAATCCCCCGACCTGCAATCATCGTTGTTTTCAGCCAGGATTATTTGCAACTATAATTTCAGTTGAGCCAGGATTAACTGCAACTGAGCCAGGATTAAATGCAACCAGCCTGCAATCATCCGTTTCGACGCTTGTTTATTTGCACAGGTGCTCAACAATATACTAAGACTGGGTTTTCAGGATTGCCAGAAGTTTGTCAAAAAACTCATTTGAGAATTTGATAAATTAACAATGAAATATTTACCGAGTTTTTTTACTTAAAACCCAATGGTAAAAGTAACTCTAAGCCTTACTGGTGACGCAGTTAAGAAACCGTTCGTTTTTTTTACTTTAAGAGATTGCATTTAATCCTGGCTCAAACCGATGATTGCAGGTTGGTTGCAAATAATCCTGGCTCAGTTGCATTTAATCCTGGCTGAAGCACAATTATAGTTGCAGATAATCCTGGTTTGTAAATGTCTTGATTGCAGGTTTGAGCGATTAGTATTGCAGGTCGCTACACTTACACACTGGATTGGGCGAACGAAGTTCAGCTACTCGCCACTTTCCCCACGCTGGTGGACTACATGGAACGAATGTACAAACGACCAAAGGCATCTGGGCGAATCGCAGCTGCACTTGCAAGTCTCAATCAGACCTCACAATGATTCACAAAAGGAGATAACCCAATGGAACCCAACCAAGCTGAACAAACCTCACCCATGCCTGCTCAACCGCAAAAAGAAAGAACATCAGTGGCTCCAGAAACTCGTCGGTGAGTGGACGTATGAAATCGAAGCGATGATGGAACCCGATCAACCTCCCGTAAAATCAACGGGAACAGAGACTGTGCATTGCCTTGGGCACAGCGAAAGCTGCTCACTGGCTAGACTTTGGGTATTGGCGGAAGGGCAGGGCGAAATGCCTGGCTGTGGTTCTGTAACAACGCTGATGACCCTAGGCTACGACCCACAAAAACAGCGGTATGTGGGCACCTGGATCGGGTCAATGATGACGTATCTCTGGCAATATGATGGTGAATTGGATGCAGGGGAAACCATGCTAACCTAGTTGAAACTTGGCGGAATGCTGATGATCTTGGACGAGTTCTTCAGCTTGGGGCGCATATTGAGCCGGGAACATCTGGGCAGTAGAGTTCACCCAATACCTTCGCCAATTTACGAGGACAAGTTGATGTAAAACTCCCATTTCTCCGAAGCTAGGCAAAAACAATAATACCTAAAAATTACTTTCAGGTTTCTCGCAAGGCTTTTTTAACGTATTTCACGTAGCATCAAGGGTTTGAGAGTCAAATCCATCTTGTCAGCTAAACGCTTATTTATGAATGATTTTGCCAGTTTTGCCCAAATTTTTGTAGGCTCTTATTTTGGCAAAGGTATTGAGTAAGCTGGTGATTTTAGCCCAAAGTGCGATCTCTCATTCGTCCATTGCTGAAAACTTGAGCCGTATAACGACTAAGATAAGCGGTGGTGAGTCAACTTTCCATACTATCGAAACTTCTCGACCATCCGCCGTGATCGTCACAATCAACTGACTAGAAACGAACATAGCGTGCCTGCACAATCATCCGTTTTAGAGGACGCAAGATTGGATGCCAAGTTGGAGGTTTGAGATCAAGACCTGCATAATGAGCAATTTCCTCTGCAACAGCCTCAATTGCTTTACCTTCCGTGTTGAGATGAATCGAAAACCTCTGATCAGATAAGGATTTTAAGCAACGATCAAGTTGATGCGCGCCCCAAGAGTTACTGCCATCCCCGCGCCGACGCAACCGACGCAAAACCGTTTTGCGAGAAGCCAGTAGAGTAAAATGATGCACCTTCCATCCCTCTTTACGCAATGCTTCTACGGTTTGCTCATAGTAGAGAGGATTCACGACGGTCATTGGAACAATAATTTCTCCGACAAAATTTTCTGCAACATACCGTAGGCTCTGAAAAGTAAACTCGCGCCACACCGGATGATCCTGGAAGTCCCTATGCATTGATGGCGGTACAACTTTACGAAGTGCAAAGCCAATTTGTTCAGGGTCGAAGACAAAACTACCAGGGACTCTGCTGTGTAGCTCGAAGGCAGTTTGGGTTTTGCCAACTCCAAAGGCTCCATTCAACCAAATGATCATTTGTGGCAGGGGCTTTCTCGCATCGACTACAACTTAGCACTAACTTAATCAGTATTCTAGCCAAGACATCTGATCAAAGTCACGGATACCGACTGTAATACACTAGTAATTGGGATTGCTTTAAAATAGCCAGTACTGAGAAACTAAACAAAAAGAACTTTAGTCTTGTTTGGTTATTGGTGTATTGTAATCCGATCTTAAAGCTGTTTTTATGAAAAATTTAACTTCCATCAGCCTTTTGATGACTGTTTTACCTCTACAAATAGCTTGTCTACCAGTATTAGCTACACCGTTGCCTGATGATAGAACTAGCTTGTGTGCCAACAAACCTAATCAAGTACAGCCTAGTACTCAAAGCCATACACAACATCAGGTTCATATTGCCGTGATTGGAGAAGTCCAATATCCTGGAGCTTATTTTCTGCTGAAAACTGCACCACAGAGCCAACATTTGGCAAAGCCTTGCTCATTAGCTACTGTAACTCAAGCGATCCAGGCGGCAGGTGGAATTACTCAATATGCTGATATTCGTCGAGTTCAAATCCGCCGACAAGTATTTAATGAAACTAAGCAAACAATTGATGTAAACCTGTACAAATACTTATCAGCAGAAGATTTAAGCCAAGATATTGAATTACAAGACGGTGACGCAGTTGTAGTACCATTTGTAGAACAATAATTACTACAACCTTTATCAGTCATTAATTAACGCGACTTAAACAAAAATCACTAGAATCCGCATTTTGGCATAATCACCTTTCGCAACCCACACCATCCCCATCCCTATCAAACCCGTGCGGATCTGATGGAACCACTTTAAATCTGCGGTAGGGAATATCAGGGCAATCCAAGTCTGCCGAATTGGGCAGAATGCAAATATCTGGGTAGGAGCGATCACAAGAAGCGCACAGTGTCGCAAGTGGCGATCGCCATCTGTAACATCTACGAATTGACAGTTACGACTTATGGTGCGACTTTTTCTCGAAACTGTTTACCAGCAGAAAATGCAGGAACTCTGGTAGCTGGAATTGTAATTGTCTCCTTGGTTTTTGGGTTACGCCCTTCACGCTCGGCACGTTCCCGTCGCTCGAATGAGCCAAACCCAATCAGCGTTACCTTATCTCCATTAGCTACAGCTTCGGTAACTACTTCTAAAAAAGCTGATATCACTTCATCGGCTTGCTTTTTTGTGATGTTGGTCTTTGCTGCTACAGTATCCACTAGTTCGCCTTTGTTCATAAATCACCCTAAAGTATTGCAAGTATTGGAAATTTACCATTACTAACTCATGTTAGGAAAGGGAACAAGGAATAAAAATCAAGCAACACATGAAAATTAACAATGCACGACTACTCCTGTGGCGGCTTTGAATTGATGGGTACAGCCAGTTTAGTTTTAGTGATTTCCCAAACATGATATGAGCCATGCAAAAATAACTTGAACACTTTTGATGGATCTGCAATGCAAATATGCTCCAAAATTTCTGTTGGCAGAAAAACAAAGGCCGTTTAAAAGACTTTTGATTTTTGAGAGTACATAACATCCGAGCGCAAAACGTACTTTCGCCCTTGGTTAACAGGAGTGCCTTCATGTACTAGTTCATGGACAAAGCACAAAGCCATACCTGTTACTGGAACTACAGTGATACTAGGTAAATGTTCATAGTATCGCCTATCAAAATGAAAACGGGTTTCGCCACCTGCAAAACCTTGATTTAGATAAATCATGAAGCTCAATAGGCTTTCCTCACCGTTAGAGCGCCGATAAGAACCGTCATGATGAATCGCAAATCTTTGTCCTGGATCATAGCGATAAAAACGAAAACGCTCATTCAGCCCCACCGCTTCCCATCTGCCAATGATATTAGGAATATAATTTGACACACGCTGCCATAAATCAAAAGCCCGTTGCGGATCATCTAGTATAACGCGCTTATTATTGCGGATATCAGGACGTATTTCAAAACCTCGTAAGGTAGTAATTGGGGCATCTGTATAACCGATGTTTTCGGTTAAAGCAACATACTCCGCACACTCTTGTGGTGAAAGAATATTGTCTATAGTGAAAATTTCATTGTTTAGCAAATTTTTTTTGGTCATGGTTGAGCATGAAAGCGTTCTTAGTGATTAAGCAAATCATCATCTATCATAGTTTCAACAACAATGCCACCAACCAAGCTTCATCAGCCCAGCACTTTACTCCTTCAATGTAGCAAATATTACTTTGGTATTCCTCTTGAGTTTCAGTTACAACTGCCTCAAATCCTCCACTTATTGAGGTATTAAAGAAACTCAACTTTCGTCCTTGAGCATCACTTGCTTTGCTATAGCAATTATCACAGACTGCGCGTGGATATCTTGCAGAATATCGAGTTGGGGTCGAACAGATGGGGCAAGGATGAAACTCATTATTACTCATGATTTTTAATGCTATATGAAAATCGACCGATTGCAAGAACTCAAGCAAAAACTGACGAATGAACCAGACTTGTTCGATCTCTAGTTATTTTATATGGATCATTTTGCGGATCACCCAAAATTTACCGAACTGGGTGAGCCTACTTATAATCAATACCTAGATGGTGTCATCCACAAAACTTGTAAGCATTTGTTTGGCAGGGCAGTAAAGATTACTTACCTTTTTGCTTCTCTACATAGCTTTGTATCATTTATTTCATGGAGCTTTCCAAGCAGAACGACGTATTGGTGGTGTGATTTATTTCGAGGCTATAAAAATTGGGTTAATTGCAGCGTCGGCAGATTATCCTCCTACCGATGCGGTTAAGTATTCACGTTTTTCTGAGGTGCAACAAGAGCCGACACTTAATCGCAACGATCTCAATTGAGAGAAGGGCAAGGCATGAGGAACTCTCAACAAGTGCCAATAAATGTATTTGCCCTTGCTAGCGATCGCTCTTGGCTTTCAACGGCTTTGGCATTGAACAGCAGTTCTTCCCTTGGAGGCTAAATCTGCATCGGTTAACAGGATATTGCGTTTGAGGAGGAGCGATTGCTACGCCAACACTAAAGGCGATCGCAAATAGCTACTAATTCTAATTACTGTTGTATAAGCTAATCGTCATTTAAATTGCACCATTTTCATGGGAAGAAAAGCTGCAAACCCTCTCCCTTGCTCCCTGCCCCCTGCCCCCCTGCGGCCTCAATATGCAAATTAAATGCTTAACAGCTTAGTTTGCTTGTGGTAAGCTAATCCGCCTTTAATTTGCCCCTTGCAACTATCGTC
>NZ_JCACKA010000023.1:0-5495 GCF_059505145.1 Mojavia sp. | reverse complement strand
GTATGGACATTGCACAGTAGACAACCTCAACTCATCCCTCTATTATGCAACGCCTATTCAATCATCATTGTGTAACACTTTTTGTAAATAATCTGACACTGAACCATCCCAATAACATTTTACACATCTGCCGTTTATGAATTTATGTGTGCATAATTCGTAACCATAAAGTACATGAGAGCATTGTGGACACAAGGAACTCATCTTTGAGGTTTCTTGGTAATACAAGCTACCGCATTCATCGCAGGTCTTAATTTTTAACTTATCCATAACAGAAAATTGACTACCAACGATGGGATAGTTTATACAGTGGCAATCCCCGAACAGATGGACATGGTATCTTGCCCTTAATTAAAACTTCGCAAGCTCCCCCACATGAGTGTAAATGAGTATTTATTACGTTTTTTTACCATAACATCAATCTATAACTCTGTATTCTTGCTCTATCAAACTCAATAGCTTTTCTTCCACATCAGTTAAATACGGTCGCTTCAACTCTCCCAAGTATTTCAGAACAGCACGAGCAGCTTTTTCCAAGTTCTCGGTTTCCCGCAGCCTCCGAATGCGATCGCAGATATCCTGCATCTGCTGGCATTCGGCATCTGAGTAATTCAGTGGCTTGAGGTGGTCGATTCTCACCGTATACTGTCCATCCCAGGCTGTCACTGTACAACTGAACTCACCAACATGGCTGACGATGCACCAGCAGCCACCCTTACCTCTGAGTTCGGGATTATCTTTAGGTAGAATTTGGCAGACTTCACCAACACGGTAAGGATTGGGGACTTGAGTGCGCTCCATGATATTAAACTAAGCCGCTCCGTCACCAGAGCGACTCGTCTGCAAAACCGGACGTGAAACTTTCGCTTCATCCGGCTCCTCAGTAATTTGGTGCTTGTCCAATTGCATACCTCCAACCAAACCATCTTTGGCTGTTTTAATATCGTGGCAGTGTCTGTGTAATAACTGGAGATTTTTATATTCGTCTTTACCGCCAATACTTAGGGGTATTTTGTGGTCAATTTCCAGTACATCTTCCGAAAGGAAGTACAATCTGCAGTGGGCGCATTTTCCTTTTTGTTGCTTTAAAAGTGTTGCCACTGTTTTTGGCACTTCTGGATGTGCGCCAATTCTTGAACTCCAGTAAATTAGGTTGCCATTGTATGGACTGGCATCGCCTTTGACTTTTACGTGCCGAACTATAGGTGTTTCCGTGTGCCTTACTAGGCGCGTTGGATTTTTACCTTGATTTGCTGTGACATTTTGCACTCCAGGACTTCATCAACGTTTTTTGGAGTCTGCGAAACGCTTTGACATCATCACGCAATGAGGCTTTGTAGATTCTTTTTTGCAACTTATAGACACGTTTTTCTAGCTTGTGCCAGTTAATGTGCCTCCATTCCACCATCGATTCGTTATTGCTCACCCGACTAATTGGCTTGTCCCTTAAGGAAGGAACCTCCTCATTGGTAGATTCGCAGATAACTTGTCGTGTATTAGACATATTTATTGCTACTCTAACTCTACATTCCAAATCACTGTGAGTTCGTCAGCATATCCCTGCTGTTACACAGGGCGTTCGCTTCTAACTCAATCTTTCCTATCCGTTCTTTTTACCTTGCCACTCATCCCTGAGTATGAATACTCATTTCGAGTGAACGAATCGCACGCGCTGCACTACATCTTTGACGATTTTACCAGTCGGCACTTTACCCCCAGCCTGTTCTACTGAAAGTTGCCATGCTTGTTGCTGTTGCTGAGGTTCAAGCTTTGTTAATGGTCGAACTTGCCCCTCTGCTGTAGGCAAAATGTGATCAATTTGATCACATTTTTGCTCCAAGTTCTCAAACACAATAGCCGCATCCATTAGAAGATAAGACTGGCGGCGGCTATGCCCAAATCTATCACGACAGTATTCCTCGAAGGTTTTATGCGTGGAGCGGTACAACCTGCGATCTCGCAATTCTGCTAACGCCTTCCCCGCCTCAAAAAACGCTCTTTCCACACGGCGCTCTAGATGAAGGCGATCGCGTTCTTCTGCCTCTGTTAGTTCTGGGACTTCAACAGCAGTTACCGTAATAGTTGCTGTAGCTGGATATTCTGGATTAAAGGTATCCTCCGCAGGGCTAACAGATGCTTTTGAATCGGTTTTGACGGTAGAGGTAGATTTTTTACTCTTAGAAGGTGGTTTGCTCATAATTCCACCTTTTTCAACTCAGTGGCATTGGTTTTAGTTTGCTCGCAGACTAACTTGTGGCTTACACAGCATTAGTACCACCTAATAATCAAGTTGTTGCGATAAACGCTCTAACTCAAATCTTGCACCTGGAAATCTGAATGTCAAAACCACAACTAAGTGTAAGATGAGCAAGGCGTTCAATATCAAGTAAAAGAAGATACACAACTATTTTTGGGAAAATAGATTCAAGAGCTATTTGTGCAGCCTGACCCCAATCAGGTGGCGATGCAGACTGAATATGGAGATAAGCCCAATGAGCAATCAGGTAGGCAGTCACAGAAAGAATCAACCAGCGATACATACCCAGCAGAGTGGCTTGCCCAAAACGATGTAAGCCAAAACGATGCTTTGCAGTTTTAAACCAGCCTTCAATTTGCCAACGACGCTTACCCCACCATTTGAGAGTAGAGGCTTTAATTGGGCGGGTAGACAAGACAAAGCGTTTTTCTAGTTTGCCATTATCGCGTTTTAAGTAATACCAAGAAACGGTAACAGGGAACTTTAAACCAAACAAATAAACCTGTTGACCTTGTTTATGCAAACGCCTTAAAAGTCTACCATCTGCTAACTTACGGCTAATAGCTACACCTGGAACAGCATGATACTTCAAACGACGTACACCTTCAAGGAATTCTATACTACCAAAGGCTGTATCAGCCAAAATAATTGTCTGGAAGTGTTGAGTTAAAGATTGCGGTAAACGTTTAATTAATTTTAGCCCTAACTGTGCAGGTGATGGGGTTCCCTTACCTCTCCAAACACGGAAACTCCAAGGAATGCGGCATCTCCCTATAACCAAATAAACAACAACTATATGTAGACCACGCTTGCCATTGTAAACTCTAATTAAGTCACCAAATTCTGAGAATTTGCCCCGCTTTTCTAAAGTTGTTAAGTCAATAATGACTTGTAAAAAAGGTTTTCGTCCTGGAGTTGATGACGATAATATCTTGAAAACTGCTTCTAATGTGCGGTGACGAATTACCCTAATCATCTTCCTTGTTGACCAAGGGTTTATGTTTAAGAATCGGCTAATTGCGCTTGGGGATTTTGTCTGACTGTGTTCAGGTAATGGGTGTCCTTGTGCCTCTAAGAATAATGCCAGCATAGCTTCTAGATTATCTTTTTGGTACTGCGTCGGCATCAACTCTTTGAGGGTGTAAACTAAATTCTGGGCGTGGGCAAGCATTTCACAGTGCTTTGTTAATTCGATATTTCACGCCTTTTCTCTCATATTTTGAGTATTAAAGGCAAACCTAACCATTTCATGTTGATTGTCACCCTTGTTAGTAACCTGTAATCGCATATGTAGTAGTGCTTGGTTATTTAGTCTATTTCACTACAGATTCTACTTAACCATGCTTCTTTAGCTACTGTAATATTTTGCGCTTTTTATATGCTTTTTACGTGTTTACCTAGCTAGCTGCAAGATATGAGCTAACGCTGCTTCAATCCAGCTTTTTCTGCTTAATTTGTCTTAGATATAGCCAAAATACAGATGCAAAATAGTTATTAAAGAGCTTTGTACTAATCAATGAGGAGCGAAAGACACGATGAAGATTCATCGAGTCAGTCATCGCAACGCATTCATTCACTTGCATCAGTTTCTTTAATATCAAATTCCTTTATTTTTAAGAAATCTGCTGTACGAATTAATCTCTCGATACATTCTGAGCGAGTAATACCTGCCGCTTCTGCCAATTGATCAAGCATCTGCGAGGCAGATGGAGTCAACATAAATTGATACTGAGTTTTTTTTTCACCATGTGCTGACGGTACAGCTTTTTTAGCTCTCGCCATTGAAACCAATACATGCATCTGTTTACCTCAATAGATTAGCAATTCTAGCTTAACATCAATATATTGATATGTACATATTGATATCAATATATTGATATGGTAAGCTAGTCTACATGAGGCTAAAGGCTAAAACTAAAGTCTCAAAAACAAAAGGCGACCGCCCTAGCCTGAGAAACTGTGCGATCGCCTTTTTTTCCAAATACATGGAGATTTAAATCATGACATACCCCACATACACTCAGCAAGCGCTTTCCCATTGCAACCTCCCGCGCCTCAAAAGAATTGCTGCTGACCTCGGTGTAACCCCAGCAGGGGACAAAAAAGCCGCTGACATTTGGGTAGACGCAATCATCGCCCACCAGTCCGCTCAGACTCACAAAGTCACTGACGAACAAGCCCTCGCCCAAGCCAAACTCGACCGCCACATTGCAGACCAAGCCAACACGATGCCTGCGCCAACGTCAAAGACGAACGCACCCGAAGAACTGCAAGTAGTTGACATATCGTTTTTCGACAAAAAATATTACGCAAGCAACAAGTTGATAGCCACAATCACCCATGATGCTGATAATTTTGTAACGCAACGCTGGGTGGTGATGGTGAACGGTGCGGAAGTCCATCGTGGTGCTACCCCAATGCAGTGCCACCGCTACATCTGCACACACTACAAGGATGGCTCGTTACCAGTGCAAGAAGAAGCAGGGGGGCAGGGCGCAGGGAGCGGAGGGGAAGAATTCTCTCCCTTGCTCCCTACTTCTTCTACTGGCAATGAAATTATGGTGCAGATTTTCCATGCGTGTGAGCAGCACGGCTTGGAATTGCTCGACGATGGGATTTACCAGAACAACGTGAAATTGGGCGAAGTCGGCTGTACAGAGGGCAACTGGTGGGTCATCCGCGCTTCTTCAGAACATCAGCAGAAGATGGCGTGTAGTTCTGTAATAGAGGCAGTGCGTAGATGCAAAGCAGCTTGTCGTGAGACATCGCTGTTGGTCAATCCTGTTTGTTGCGATGAACTCTTGGACAGGGCATTTGACGAACTGACGGTTGACGAATGGTGGAGGCTGCTGGAATCTGAGGCGGGCAACAGTGAGCTAATAGCGGCATAGGGAAAGAGTGGGCTTTGATGCCCACTCCTTACAACACACCGTTTGCGTGTTTCAAATATAACCATCTAATTTTGGGAAAACCTCAGTAATGTTCTCCCAAAATTCCACCAATCCCTTCAATCACCAATTAAATATATGCAACCCACAATCACGATACCCAAAGGCTGGGAGTATCCCCGCTTTACCTTGGGTGAGCGCACAAAGCAGGGAATCATAGTCGGCATCGAATACTACCCCGCTGATAGCCAATTAGCCCACGAATACGGACAAGGCTGGCGATACTCTGTGATGCCTAACGGGACTTAAACAAAAATTAAGCCCAAATGTAGCCCAAACTAGCTTTATAA
>NZ_JCACKA010000022.1:136532-204601 GCF_059505145.1 Mojavia sp. | reverse complement strand
GGCATTTATTTCTAATCTTAGCTCGTTATCAAAGATCCCAAATGGGTTCTATAGGGTAAATACTAAAACCTTAACAGCTTCGCTTGAATGTCACTACACATGGGTAGCAAGGAAGCAGAGAAGAATAATTTATAGCTTTAAATGAGAGAATTAGTATTATAACCAGCCAGGATTGGTAAACCCCCTTTTGAAGTTGTTCATGTAGGTGCGATTTCTAATCGCTAGGCTTAAAAAGGGGTAAGAAAGTGAATTTAGGATTATTTTGCGTAATTTTTTCGGATTAACCGTTATTTGGTATACGCTCAATCTCAGCATATCCACTAAAAATTAACTTTTTGCCCTCAGTTTCTAAACGATTCAGCCGCATTTTTACCCCATCCAAATCAAAGCGATCCAAATCGACCATATTATCCAAAATTTCCACCAGTGCTAGGCTCAAAGCTTGTGAGATTTCGCGTTGCGCTTCTGGTACAGAGTCGAGTTCAATTTGCGGGTTTTGGAAGGAAACACGTCGCCGCCTTTCAACAGCTATGGTTAAGATCATACTCAGCGGTACGAGTTCACCATTGTCTAAATCTGCTTTTGCCAGAAGCCGCAGGCGATTTCCCGCCAATATTTCTACCTGAACCTCCGTAAAGGAGACTGGTTTACCGCCAGACAAAGCTGTTAAGCTAGGCACAGACAGGTTAACCAAACGCTTTCTTACCAATTCGGCATTAAAAGCTTTGTTAATGCCTGCTTCTGATAGAATTACTTGGGCGATCGCTTGGGTAGGTTGCTTGAGAGTCAATTTGCCACTTAAGACCGAGCTGAAGTCAATGGCAACGGCGTCCGTTTCAAATGACATTTCCTCTACAGCAAAATCTTTACGGATGACTAAGCCACGGCCACTCATTTTGAAGCTATCAACGCTGCCTTGCAAAAGTTTGCTGGAGGGGTAGCAGCGCACAAAGACTTCTACTGACTCGCTTTGCGTAAACATGTGGCGAATCGTTTGGCTAGCGACTGTATTGAGCATTCGCTCTCCCCAATCTGTGCCTTTAGGATTTGTTAAACCAGTAAGTCCGCCGAACATTAGGTTTTGGGTCTCTAGAAGTTCTTTGTACTTTTGTAACAAAATGTGAACAATACAGCAAGCGATCCCGTGATTAATTGTGTTGATAGGTTGAAGTGGATTAGCTAATAATAGCGATTTATAGCGAGACTTAGTGTCTCATATATCACTTTACCTCTACATATGAGAAGACTGGAAATAGATTATTAGGTAAATCTTTCAGTATTTCTTATGACACAGATAAATATTTTGGAACTCGCTAAACAAGGCGATGTAAATGCGATTCATACTTTGATGAGCCAGTGGTTAAACTCACCCAGTATTACGCCAAAAGTTAGCCTCAAACAAGATTGCTTACAGATAGCGCTGGAATCAGCCGAAGTTCCAGAACAATCGTTAGTCCCAATAATTCGTGATGGCTTGATTGATTTAGGTATTGAATGTACCAAAAAAGTTAAAATATATGGGCGAGAGACGGGTGAAGATTTTCCAGATTGGCAGCAAGAGTTTGAGCTAGCAGCACAGCCAAATTCACCTTTGTCAACGTCTCAAGTTGAATCCACCACTACTATTGCCAACACAAGCGCAGATAGTCAATTATCTATACAACAACCATATTTTTTCGAGTCGTTGTTTGGAGCAGTAGCGGGAACAGCAGGTGCAGTCGGTAGTGCAACTGTTCAAGTTGGGCAAGCTGTTGCAGGAACTGCTATGGAAATTGGTGGTGCGGCTGTTAGTGGTACTGTCCAAACTGGACAAGCTGTCGCAGAAGTTGCTATGGGAATTGGTGGCGCGGCTTTACAAGCAACACAAACCGCAGGGCAAGTACTAACAATTGTTGGTAATAATCCCCCCTTACAATTAGCAATCAAATCTTTAAATCAAGACTGGTTGAATCCCTTGATTCAACAAGTTGATGTTGTTAAGGCTGAGGTGGCTGTGAGAAAGTTACAGCAGGAGTATCCAAACGCAAAACCCGCTGAGATTGCCCATCATCTCATGTTGGAAAAAGCTGTTTTAGCCGGAGGAAGCGGGCTTGTTAGTAGCCTTGCCCCAGGGCAAGCAGCCGCAATGTTTGTAGTTGATTGGGCTGCTACATCTGCATTATCGGTGGAGTTAGTTTATCAAATTGCTGCCGCTTATGGAATGAATTTAAAAAGTTCAGAGCGTAAAGCAGAAGCTGTGGCAATTTTTGGGTTAGGCGTAGGTGGAAAAACAGCAGTCAAAGCAGGTTTGGGTTTGCTGCGAAATATGCCAGTGGCAGGGGCCGTCATTGGTGCTAGTTCAAATGCAGTAATGATTTATGCATTAGGTTATGCTGCTTGTCAATTTTATGAAGCAAAGCAAAATCCATTAACGTTAGAGGCAACATTAGTAGATGCTCAGTTAGAGAGCGAAAAATATCTCGAAGCTGCTATTTCCCAAGAAAAGATTATGGATCAGATTTTGGTTCACGTTGTGTTAGCAGGTAATCCAAATAAATCTTGGGAAAAAATTTTGCCAGAATTACAAGCTGCCAACCTTAGTCCTTCGTCAATCGATGCGATCGCTTGTAATATTAAATCACCACAGTCTTTAGAAAAGCTACTTGAGCAAATTAATAGCGATTTTGCTGTACCCTTAATGATTCAATGCCGTAAGATTGCTCATTTAGATGGGGTAATCACGCCAGCAGAAGCTCAAGTTATAGAAACTATCAAAAAAAAGTTAAACCGTAATTTAGTGGCAGTTAAATAACTTAATACTTAATTATGTAGGCTGGGGGCAGCTTATCTTCATATATCGCACCCAGTCCACAAAACGCCTCACGCCTCACCTCTACCTCGTCAACAGCCTCCTACGTAGTACATCCAAAGCACTACAGGCACTTACATGGCGAATAAAAGACCGATTCCGTGTTGCACCAAACCGATGTTCAAAATTGCTTACTTCACCATTTGGCCCCGCTAAACCGATGTAAACCAAACCCACCGGCTTACTTTCCGTTCCTCCTGTTGGGCCTGCAATACCAGTGACGCTGATCCCCCAAGTTGTCGAGAGGCGAGTTTTGACTCCAACTGCCATTTGCTCTGCAACAATACCACTTACTGCCCCAAATTTAGCTAAATCTTCTGGATTAACTCCTAATAGCCCTACTTTTACGGAGTTGTCATAAGAAATTACCCCACCCCAAAAGTAATCAGAACTACCAGAAATCTCGGTCAACATTTGCCCTAGTCCACCACCAGTACAAGATTCTGCTACAGATAGAGTTTCACCTGATGCTCGTAATAATTGGCCAACTACGGAAGCTAAGGTATCATCGTTGACGCCGTAATAATCTAATCCAGCAATTTCTTTAATTTGTTTCTCAATCGGTGAAATTAAATCTTGGGCTGCTGCTTCGGAAGTGGCTTTAGCGGAAACTCGTAGCCTGACTTCCCCTTTGCCTGCATAAGGCGCAACTGTAGGATTGGGCAAATTAAAATAGGGAGTAACTTTTTCTGCCAAAGCAGATTCACCAATTCCCCAAAACTTTAAACTCCGGCTGTAAATAATTTCTTTGCCCCAGCCTTGGGTTTTGAGATAAGGTACTGCTGTTTCTTCCCACATTCGGTACATTTCTGATGGCACACCAGGAAAAGTGAAAATCGTTACGTCTGGACGGGGTTGCCAAATGATACCAGGTGCTGTTCCTGTGGGGTTAGGTAAAATTTCTGCCCCTTGAGGAATTAAGGCTTGCTTGCGGTTGCTAGCAGTCATCACTCGACCGCGTTGGGCAAATTTCTCAGCCATATCCTCAATGATCTCGGCACGTTCTACCAAGGGAACACCAAAAAAATCAGCGATGGTTTCGCAGGTGAGGTCATCAGGTGTGGGGCCAAGACCACCAGTGAAAATGAGAATTTGCGCCCGTGAAATAGCAATTTCTATAACTCGCTTGAGTCGTTCTGGATTGTCTCCAACTACGGTTTGATAGTAATGAGGAATACCTAGTTGCGCCAATTGTTGGGCTATAAATTGGGCATTGCTGTTGAGGATATCTCCCAACAGCATTTCCGTACCAACACAAATAATTTCTGCACTCATCGAATTTTAGATTTTAGATTTAGATTTTAGATTTTAGATTGAATCCAAAATCCAAAATCCGAAATCTTTAAGATTGTCGAGAGAGTTTCCAAACTCTCCAGCTAGCGTAACTTAGCAATGAAGTTGCAGCGCAGGCATAAATAATACCACTAGGTATGCCAGCAACAGCCAATGCTAAACTTCCAGCCCACAGAGTTAAAGAATAAATAAACAAAACTGCCAATCGATGGGATAAACCAGCCTTGAGTAGTCGATGGTGCAGATGGCTTTTATCCGCAGTAAAAGGTGACTTCCCACGGCGCAACCGCGCTAAAATCACTGCCGACATATCTACAATTGGCACAGCAAGAATCAGGTAAGGCAGTAAAACAGCGGTGAAAGCAGGGATTTTTACTAGGCCGATTACACCCACCGCTGCTAAGGTAAATCCCATAAAATAAGCTCCGCCATCTCCCATAAAAATTTGGGCAGGGTTGAAATTATAGCGGAGAAATCCCAGTGCTGCACCAGCTAGGGCTGCGGCAATCAGGGCTGCTGCTGGTTGGTGCATGAACAGCGACACAACTAGCATAACTACGGCTGCTATTCCAGATACCCCAGCAGCTAATCCGTCTAAACCGTCAATCCAGTTGATAGCATTGACCATCCCTACCAGCCAAATGACTGTAATGGGTAAACTTAGCCAGTCAAGATTGACAATCCCAATTGTGGGAATAGTAATAAAGTCTATACTTACGCCTGCTTTCCAGGCACCTGCTGCCACAATAATTTGCATCAGCAGGCGTTTTAAGGGAGACAGATTGAGCAGATCATCTGCTAAACCAATCAGAAAAAAGCCAAGACCGCCTAAAGTGACTCCCCAAATTTGCCATTCTTTTTCCGGCGGTAGAGTTCCAAACCCACCCAACCACCAGACAATTAGTAGAGAAGTTACAGTCCCTGCGAAGATAGAAACTCCCCCCAGGCGTACCATCGGGCGTTGATGGACTTTTCGCCCGCCAGGTTGATCTACACGTCCACTTTTTATACCAATGTTTCTGACATCAGGCGTAGTCCAGAGAACAACTACGGCAGCGACAAGGAAGGAAATCAGATGATAAATCTGAGGAGGCATCTGTATCTTCAATAATTATTTTGTAAAACAAAAATTTGCCGTGGGTTTTTCTACCTACTATTTACTACATTTCAGCCATTGATCAGCATAGGAACTGGGGATTAGGGACTGGGGACTAGATACTAATGACCAATGACCCTTGAGCAATCCCCTATCTCCGATACTCAAATTTCCTATGCTAGGGCTGGTACGGGAATCTCTAGATGAGAGTATAGAGGGAAGCGATCGCACAATGCTGCTACCCGTCGCCGACAATCAGCGGCAACTTCTTTGGAATCTGGAGATAGCAGGCGATCGGCAATAATGTTACCTATCTCGGTAAATTCTGCCTCTGTTAGTCCCCTGGTTGTCATTGCCGGAGAACCTAACCTCAGACCACTAGTTACAAATGGCGATTGAGAATCAAAGGGAACTGTATTTTTGTTAGCTGTAATATTTACACCACTCACTAACTGATCTGCTTGCTTACCTGTCATGCCAATAGAACGTAGATCTACTAGCATTAAATGGTTATCCGTGCCATCTGATACCAGCTTCAAACCCCGGTTTTGGAGTTGATTTGCCAAAGCACGAGCATTATCAATAACTTGGGCAGAATAAGCTTGAAAATCGGGCTTGAGAGCTTCTCCGAAAGCTACTGCTTTAGCAGCAATCACGTGTTCTAAAGGCCCGCCTTGATTCCCAGGAAAAACTGATTTATCTAGCTTTTTACCAAGTTCCGCGTCGCGGGTCAAAATTAAACCACCCCGTGGCCCACGTAGAGTTTTATGGGTAGTAGTTGTCACGACATCACAATAAGGAATTGGGTCGGGATGAAGACCACTAGCAACTAAACCAGCAATATGGGCAATATCTGCCAGCAAGTAAGCACCGATTTCATCAGCGATACTGCGAAACTTTTCAAAGTCAATTATCCGAGGATAAGCTGAATAGCCACAAATTAGTAGCTTGGGACGCTCTTTCAGAGCCAAATCCCGAATTTGGTCATAGTCGAGTTGTTCTGTTTGCTGGCTAACGCCGTAGTGACTAACTTTAAACCACTTACCAGAGACATTCACTGGCGAACCGTGGGTTAGATGTCCGCCATGAGACAAATCCATCCCCATAATTTTATCTCCTGGTTCCAACAGTGCCAAAAACACTGCAAAATTCGCTTGAGCGCCAGAATGGGGTTGTACGTTTGCATGAGCAGCACCAAACAGTTGTTTAGCACGATTAATCGCTAACTGCTCAACTTTATCGATAAACTCACAACCGCCATAGTAGCGTTTACCAGGTAGCCCTTCGGCGTATTTATTTGTTAGTACTGAACCTTGAGCCGCTAGTACAGCAGCGGAGGTAAAGTTTTCACTAGCAATCAACTCTAAGTGATCGCGTTGACGCTGTAGTTCTTGATTAATTACCTCTGCGATCGCAGGATCAGATGAAGCAAGAAAGTCTGAGTTAGTTCTAGTCACTTCCGTTATCCTTATCAAAGATTGGTACAACAGTTAATTTTGCTTGGGTGTCACACCTAAGTCACAGTCCACAGTCAAGAGTACATATTTCAAAGTCAATAGTTCAATGGCTTTTGACGATTGATGTTTATTTGTGCCGACTTATCTATTATTAGACGCAAGTCACATACTGCACAAAAGCTCAGAATAAAAGGTTTTTGAATTTAAATTTTGAATTTGAATGCCGCGAACTTGTATATGTATTACTTTTTACTAAAAAAACTACTCTCTAATATACACAACATACAATAAATTTAAAGTCTACTTGGCAATATTTTTTAAGTTGTTGTTACCCATATTTTTGCCAAAGAGAGCGTGAGAGGTTACTTTTAGGCGTCCTTTGTCATCCCAAACCACAATCCACTTTTCCAAATTCTCAACTGAGCAAAGCTGGAGCATCTGGTAGTTCTGCTGCTTGGGCGTCTAAAAAGCTGATCCTTCCAAAGTTAAATGTGGGTAATACTGAGGATTTACAGGAGGGATGGGATGCTAATCATTTTAATGGACGATCAAATCCTTGCCCCTGGGCAAGTTTGCCAATCTTGTTTATTAGCTGATAAGAGTGGCCAACCTCGTTGGAGTCAAGGTCAACTGCGTTGCGGTCAACAAGTACGCAAACTCACAGAAAAGCAGGCAGAGCAGTATGAGTGTATGATGGGTTTCCGCATCGCCAATATAGAATAATTGGATCTGCGAGTAAGACCTAGTAACTGCGTTATCCTAGGCTCAAGTAACTGTTGAAATTTAGCCACAGGAGAATGCACGATGTCTTGGCGCGGGTCTACAACGGTTTCCGACCGGATTTTTGCTTGCTTACCTTATTTACTACCTCTGATTGATGGACTTGTATTCGGTTATGTGTCCTTGTTGAGACAATTTCCGGCGCTGCAAGTGTTGCTTTTACCCCTTCAGCCTTTCATCCTCATTTACGGGAGCTTAGGACAATTTGGTCAATTGATTGTTTTCTTTGCCTTGTTTTTTTTGATAGTAAGAAATGAAAAAATCAGTCATTTCATACGGTTCAATACCATGCAGGCAATTCTTTTAGACATCATTGTATTTCTAGGTAGCATAATTTTGCGAATTGTGGCACTTCCTGGTTTAGATTTTGCAGTTCAAACAGTAGCAAGTACCATCTTTATAGGCATAGTGGCAGCAATTGCCTATTCAGTTGCTCAGTCTTTGATGGGACGTTACGCAGAAATTCCAGCAATTTCTGACGCTGTTTATATGCAAGTACGGTAGTAGTTACCGAGGTATCACTGAGTTTTCTAGGCGGCCAATACCTTCAATTTCTACACGGATGCGATCGCCTAGGTTCAAAGGGCCTACACCCTCCGGTGTGCCTGTTAAAATTACATCTCCTGGTAGTAGGGTCATCACTTTACTAATATAGGACACCAAAAAATCAGGAGAAAATACCATCTGATCAATACAACTAGATTGAACTGGATTAGCATCGTCATTCAAAAAAGTCTGTAATCTGGCTCCTGGATTTAATTCTCTAACAATCCAAGGGCCCAAAGGACAGAATGTATCAAAACCTTTCGCTCGCGTCCATTGACTATCCTTTTTTTGTAAATCCCGTGCGGTCACATCGTTAGCGATGGTATAACCCCAAATTTTGGTTTGGGCTTCCTCTGGTGTACAGTCAACGGTGCGATCGCCAATTATTAACGCCAATTCTCCTTCGTAGTCTACCCGCTGCGATAGATGAGGATACTTAATTTCTGTTTCAGAAGCGATAATTGATGTAGGTGGCTTTAGAAAAATTAGTGGTTCACTAGGCACTGGAGTTCCCATTTCCGCTGCATGTTCTGCATAATTTTTGCCCACTGCCACAATTTTTGAGGGAGCACAAGGAGCCAGAATTTGGTAATTATCTGGTTCCAATGTTAAATCGGTAGGTTGCCCTTGTAACCAGGGTGGAGCATCTAGCACTTGGACGTTCAGGGATAATTGTAGTAACCCATAATAAATCTGTCCTTCTTGATTTTGAACTCGCACATAGCGCTGCGCCATAACCTTGATTAATATCCTTTTGGATGCAATGACAATAAGTCCAAAGGTCAACTTCTTCTCTAGCCCCCAAGCAACTTTCCACCAAATTAGCGCTCGGTCTGCTGAACTTCAGAAGTCCGTAGACGCGTCTGCGAAATACCACAGAGTCGGTCAACTTCCTCCCTAGATCTGGAGGTTAGCTTCTTGTTAGAGATCCGAATTTTGGCGGAATTGGCTAAAGATTCAAATTGAAAACTGGTAAGATTATAGTTCCTTGTTGCTTCAGATGTTGATTGGTGCTGGTACTACTATGTTTATACCTGTATAAATTAACATCAGCAGCCAAATTGTCCAAAAGGAGACTAAAAACCATGTCGATAGTTTACGAAACAATGTACATCCTGCGTCCTGATCTAGGGGACGAACAGATAGAACAAGCAATCACGAAATATCAGAACTTGCTCAGGGAACAAGGCGCAGAAAATATCGAAATTCAAAATCGCGGTAAGCGTCGTCTGGCTTATGAAATTAAAAAGCAACGGGATGGCATCTACATCCAGTTCAACTATACTGGGCCTGGAACTGTCATTGCTCCTTTGGAAAGAGCCATGCGTTTGAGCGAAGAAGTGATTCGCTATCTGACTATTAAACAGGAAGTCCACGAGGAAACAGCTGAACCAGTAGCTGTAACCGCCTAAGAAAGTGATAAGTGCTGAGTTGCGACTCAGCGCTTACGTAATTGACTAAGTTAAATTAAAACTCAAAAAAAATATGCCTTTTTTATTGCTGATTTAGTAGGGAATGCTAAATTAACAAATACTTACTCAAAGTACTATGAGCAAAGTTATACATATAAATAAAGTGGACGCGATTCAGAATGGGAGCTGTAAACCACTGTGAGCCAATCTGATATATCCAATACATCCAACATCCAAGCTCTCTCTACGGAAGTATCGCAGCTGCGTCAAGAGTTGCAACTTCGCGATCAATTAGTGCAACAGCTATCTCAAGAACTTTTCCGACTGGTGAAGGGCAATACTAATTTTATGCCCCAGCGATCAGAGTCTGAGCAAGATCTGATTCAATTGCAAGCTTTGCGAGAGCAACTACAAGCTGTTGAGCAGCAAGTAACGTTTTATCAAGAACAAATTACGACTCGTGACACCGAGATTTATCAATTGCGGCAGTCTGTGCAAGAATTAGCCGACCGCAGCCGAATGTTGGAGCAAGTAGTACAGGAGTTACCTCAAATTTACCGTCGTAAGTTCGAGGAGCGCATGACTCCAGTCAGAGAAAAAGTAGCAATGCTGCAACGAGAAAACCGACAACTACAGGCAGAATTGCAAAGTGTCAGTTACCGTTTAGCACTCAAAACTCGTAATGCCAGTCACAGTGGCATTGATTTACCAAATTTTCCTCGCCCAGCATCTGAACAAAATAATATTTCTGCTGTACCAAATACATAAAATTGCCAGTGTAATGGCAGCTAGTCGGCAAGTAATTACTAACTCTCCGACTATTATTTTGTGGTCTCGGATGATAGAATAACTAGTTGGAAAATATATTATTGTCTTTAATTCCGTAGGATTAATGCAGCTAAGTCATGAGATTTTATCCCCAAGCTCAACAGCAGTTATCACGATGATTTTTCCTAGTTAACTTTATCAATATTAAAATCTTGGGTACTTTCATTTCACTAGTGAGTAGCTGATATATCAGCCTACCAAAACATTCTGGGATGAGATCAGCACTTAGCAATAAGATTATCAGCGGCCAGCCATCGGTAATAGACTTTTTTGGCTGCCACGTGAAATTTACTGAGATCGACTTTGCCATTTCCCAAAACACTTAATTTAGCTAGTCTTGGTGTTCAATAGTTAGGTTGATTTAACTATTAAGTGACCGACCAGCTACAAAACCGTTGTTTTTTTTACCTCACCAAACTTTTTTTTGGGGATATAAAGCTGAGTCTGCTGGCACTACTGTATTATCGTTGACGATGGTGAGGGTATCCTACCGGGGAAATTATTAAAAATTGCTAATACTGCTTGATCTCACCATAGCTTTGTTGGTGAAACTAAAATTTAAACTGCTACTAGCAGTCTGTTATCGTTAGCGATCGCAAGGATGTCTTCATAGGTAGGAAAAATTTCAAATACTGAATCGAGTTGAGTGAGTTCCAAAACCAGTCTGACAGGGGCTTGCACGTTGCAAAGAACCAAGCGGCAACCACTCTGGCGCGCTGCTTTGAGTCCTTTTACCAGTGAAACCAACCCAGAACTATCCATAAAATCTACATCTGCCAAATCAATAACCCAAAGTTGATGCGGCTGAGGCACTACTTTAGCCATCTCATCACTTAAAGCTATGCCACCCTGCAAGTCGATACTTCCTTGGGGTTTGAACAAAACTTGTTGAACTTTTTGTTTCAGAGTCATGGATTTAACTGTATGAATTGAAACACTATAACAAAAAACAAAAAATTGACACCAATACTGGTGCGCTTTACAACAGCCAATTTCTGTTTTACTCCGACATTGGGAGTTTTACAGCTGTGAAGTTGAGGCAAGTTTTTTCAGTATTCATGCCGTATAATTTTTCTTAACTTCCCCTAATATAGGCATAAGCACCCAAGAATTTCAGTAGCTTATGTACTTTTTACAAGATTTTTATATTTTTGAGAACTTTGATAAATAGTTTATAAATAATCTATACTAAAGTTCAGTATACCTACTGTTGTGGTAATAACTGATAAATAAAAAATAGTCAATAATTAATATTTAATCGTTAGTATAGACTAAAAGCTATGGTCTCCGTTGAGTGGCTTGATTGACACCCCACCCATAAAGGAGCAAAAATTATAGTACAAGTAAAAATTTGTAAAGACGGCGGTGCGGGATGTCTTTTGAGTTCCTTTCACTAGAAAACATCCAGGAATTCGCCCACCATTATGGTTATTGGGCAATTTTTTTGGGAATTTTGCTAGAAAATTTGGGCATTCCTCTTCCAGGGGAAACTGTGACCTTAGTAGGTGGGTTTTTAGCCGGTAGTCATGAACTTAATTACTGGCTAGTACTCGCTGACGCCGTTGCAGGTGCAGTGCTTGGTGGCACTTGTGGTTATTGGATTGGTAAACTTGGAGGTTGGAGTTTTTTGCTGCAAATTGGCAAATTATTCCGAATTTCTGAAGAGCGACTGCTGAATATTAAAGAACAATTTAGTCAAAATGCTACTAAAGCTGTATTTTTTGGCCGCTTTTTCGCGTTGCTACGAATTTTTGCTGCGCCACTAGCTGGTATAGCCGAGATGCCATTCGGAAAGTTCTTTGTATATAACTTGGCAGGGGCAAGTGCTTGGGCTAGTGTAATGGTGACATTAGCTTTCTTCGCTGGAAGAGTTATCTCCCTAGAACAATTAGTTTCTTGGGTTAGCCATTTTGCGATCGCGGCCTTATTAATCTTGGTTGCCTTAATTGCTGTGCCTTTGTGGTTGGAGTCCCGCCAAGTGAAGCGTGCAACAGGAGAGTAAGGCAATTTAGATTTTTAGATTTTGGATTAATGTCCGATCCAAAATCTAAAAATCTGAAACTAACTATTTTCTAGTTTGCTGTGCCCAAATGCGAGTTGGTAGGCCCCAAACGTAGATAAAGCCTTCAGCCGCCTTGTGATCAAATTGGTCTTCCGCGCCGTAAGTTGCCAAGTCAGGGCTATAAAGAGAATTGTCACTCCAACGCCCAACTAAACTGGCATTACCTTTGAAAAGTTTCACCCGCACAACGCCAGACACTCGCTCTTGTGTATTTTGAATAAAGGCATCCAGTGCCGCTTTCAGTGGGCTGTACCAGAGACCGTTGTAGACTAATTGAGTGTAAGTCTCTTCAATGCCACGTTTGTAGTGGCTGACATCTGCTGTTAAAGTTAAGCTTTCTAAATCCCGGTGTGCCTGAATTAGCACTATCATTGCAGGTGATTCGTAGATTTCCCGCGATTTAATACCTACCAAGCGGTTTTCTATCATATCAATCCGCCCGATACCGTGATTTCCTGCGACCTGATTAAGTTGTTCAATCAGTTCAACTGGGTTTTTTGCTGTACCATTGAGGGTTGTAGGAATACCTTTGTGGAAACCAATTTCAATGTACTCTGGCTGATCAGGAGTATCTGCGATCGCCTTGGTCATCTCATAAATTTCTTCTAGTGGTTCCACTGCTGGATCTTCTAACACCCCAGCTTCGATGCTACGACCGAGTAAATTCTTATCAATGCTGTAAGGAGAAGATTTTTTCACTGGTGTTGGGATACCGAAGCGTTCACCGTAGGCGATGGTTTCCTCACGACTCATCCCCCATTCCCTTGCTGGTGCGAGTATCTTGAGTTTGGGATTTAGCGCTGCACAAGAAATATCAAAGCGGACTTGATCATTACCTTTGCCAGTACAACCATGAGCGATCGCATCAGCACCATATTTTTCGGCTGTTTCTACTAATATCTTGGCAATTAATGGCCGGGCAAGAGCAGTTCCTAAGGGATAACGATTTTCATATAAGGCGTTGGCTTGAATCGCCGCAAAAGCGTAATCTTTGACAAAGCTGTCTTTGACATCCGCTACAAGAGATTCGCTTGCACCCGATTTTAAAGCTTTTTCTCGAACTGGTTCTAATTCATCTCCTTGGCCTAAATCTGCTGCTAGCGTAATCACCTCTTCCACACCCCACTCATGCTTAAGATAGGGGATGCAAACTGAGGTATCCACTCCGCCAGAATATGCCAGGACAACCTTTTTGGCGCGACCCATTAGTTTCTCCAGATAGGAAAACAAACAATGAGTCATTATTATATCTAACTAATACACGTATATTTTATTTAGGATTAAAGTAGCATCGAACCCTTATATAACTAGCCATATAGAATATTTTTCTGATGATTATCATCAGCGTTTATTGAGTATTTGTTAAATTTTGCCAACACAGTGATCGTTTATAGATAAAACTGTTTAATTTAGCTTTTCAAATAACAATTTACAAGAAGATCCATTATCACCTTTGATTAATACTGAGTAGTTGATGCCACTTTTTTTGTAGTAGCTGCTAGAAGATTACCTTGTTTCAGCCTCTAAACAAATTTACCAAGAGAATTTTTGCGGCGAATGCCAATTACAGACGGACGAGGAACACCTGTAGGTTGACCTTGACCACCATCCGCCTGGGAAATATTGCTAGGCCAACTACTACCACGCGGTACAGTGCGAGTTTGATTGAATGTATTACCATTCAAATCCAAGATTTCTATACTGCGGCTTAGGATTGTACCATCGTTAATCGGACAATCTTCACCGGGATGCTGTACCGAAATAATCAGCGTATCACCCACAAAAGTCGGCCCAGTCATTTCACAGCGTACTGGCCCGTAGGCAAATGGTATTACCTGTCCGGCGTTAGCACCACTGGTAGGGATGAAAAACAGCCAATTATTACCAAAAACTCCTGTAAAATCGGAAACGTTACCGCTAGCTGTGTGATTGATAGTAGTTTGCTTGCCAGCAGCACCAGTCTTGAAACCGTTGTGAGTGCCAGTAGACATATCTGTCACACCCCAGACATTTGCCCTATCGTCGAACACTAAATTATCTACATTTGCAAAACCAGCACCAGCCACTGATCCTGCTTCCCCACCTTGAGCTAATCTTTGCCAACGGAAGGTTAAACCTGTACCATCAGCACTATCTTCAATAATTTTGTATAATCCCCCTGATTGCTGGGTAGCGTTAGCAGCTTTGCTTAACTTGGCAACTTGGAAAATTCGTGAATCAGGATAACCATCACTTCCTGGCGCACCATCGGTATAGGCAATAAAAACTTGTTTAGTGCGGGGATGCACTTCTATATCTTCTGGACGTGCTGTAGGAGTTCCCCCAACCAAATTTGCTGCTAAAAAGGCATCACAAAGAACAGCACCTTGGGTAGTGTAAAAGTCAGATAATTTTTTATTTTGATAAGCAGGTAGTACTGTTGCTTCGTTAGTGCGATCGCATTTTAATATCCCACCATCTTCAGTTTGTCCAGCAACGCCATTACGCTTTGGCAAAGGTAAAAGACCTTCTTTTTGAGCCTTTCCCAAAGCTGCAAATTCTACTGAAGAAAGCACGGTTGGCGCAATTGGATTAGTACTAGTAGTTAATAGTAAAGGTATCCATTTACCTGTGCCATCTGGGTTATAACGAGCTACATATAAAGTACCTTTTTCCCACAATCGACTATTACTTTTACTCGTTGGCGAGGAAACTTTACCTGCGCTGACAAATTTCCAAGTGTGTCCCCCACGTCTGTCATCACCCATATAAGCGACTAACTTTTTCCCTGCTTCAACTCGCATGGCAACATTTTCATGATGATAACGGCCCAGCCAAGTGTGTTTGCGAGGACGAAAATTCGGAACTGCGGGGTCAATTTCTACAATCCAGCCGTATTTTTCTCCAACTAAACCAAAAGTTTTGCCAGTGCTGTCATTTGTATAACCAACTTGAGTACCATCACTCTTAACTGCTTCTGTAACGCCAACCGAATTTTGAAAGTTTTCTTCAGCAGATAAAACAGTACCCCAAGGTGTTGTACCGCCAGAACAATTGTAGGCAGTACCAATGATTTTATTATCTAAACCATCACTGCTGAGGTTAAAAACCTGGGTTGCAGCTGGGCCTGTAGCGATTAAATAGTTTTGATCGCCTTTCTGGTAACTGAGATTTCCCCAAGAAGTAACACTTTGATAGCCATCAGTTCTTTGGCTATTTATTCCTAAACCTGAAAGACCATGAATGCGGCGATTTTTAGCATCTTTAACAACACCAAAACGCTTGTTGGTTTTATTGCGGGAAATACGAATGATTGATCCGCCGAGATTATATAAAAATTCACCTTCAGCTTGACGATCTCTAGTAGAGGGTAAAGCCCATCCAATTACTGGTTCAAAGGCAGTGGGTAGGCTTTGTAAATCAGCAGAATCTTCTGATACTAAAGAAGAAATAGGAAAACTTACATACTCGTGATTTACCCACAAATAGCCTTCATCTTTATTCTTATTCAAGGCAATAAAAGCAGTGTAATCGCAGTTGTAGCCGACATATTCATCCTGATTAGGAAACACGCGATCGCCCCAACTAACAATTACATAACGTTCGTATTCTGGCGGTACTACGACATCATCAATTACGTTGTAACTAGTTAAATTTACACCCGCAGATGCATTCAAAACTTGCCCTTGACCTGTTCTAGTTGGTAAATAATTTTTGTACTGTCGATAAATTTGCAGAGGATGAGGTAAACGCACTGGTGTAAAGTTGAGTGGTGCGATTTTTGCTGCTGCAATGCTAGAAACATTGCTAAATTTTTTAGTTCCTAATACAGCAGCGCTTGCAGCCGTCACACTACCAGCAAAAAACATTAAAATTTGTCTTCGGCTTAATTTTGACATCAAAGTTTCCTTGTAACAAAAAAATAATTGTTAGAAAATCTATATATAAAATTTTCTAGGTGTTTAAAACAAATAAGTTTAATTCATTTCGTTGGCATAGATGCATAATTTTTATTAAAAATAATAATCAAAAATTAACAAAAGATTATCTTTTGTTTAAATAAACTTAATTACGGCATTAAATATCGATCAAGGTTCAATAATAAACATTTACATAAACGAATAGAAATTGATTTTTTTTACACACATATAAAACGGCAGTATCTACCCTAGACTGCTCAATTTCAATATTTATTAGTTAAATAATGATTATTAAATAAAAATGCGACTAATTAATTCAGATATAAATTAATTAGAAATTATATTTATTTGATATACACTGCCTATTTTTCTAATAATTTATGGCATAGCTAAAAGGCTTTTTTGAATATAGAAAGGTTTGCCTTAAAAAGGTTTTTTTTATTTTGCCTAGCGGGACTAGCCAATTTGGTGTTATTTTTAGATTTGCGGTTTTCGTGGTCAAAGTTAAAGACAGGAACAGTGTCAGCGTCACATCTGTCCTATCCTGGAGATGTGTAATAGTGTTGTGGGTGAGACTGTGTTTTTCAGCGTTGTTATACCGACTTACAATCGCCAGCCAATTTTAGAGAAGTGCCTGCGAGCCTTAGAAGCACAGGAGTTGGCACATAAAACTCCTGTTACTGGTTACGAAATCGTTTTAGTCGATGATGGTTCTACCGATGGCACATTGGCATGGTTGAAGGAACGCAAAGACGAGTTTCCTCATGTGCGATGGTTTGAGCAAGATCACGCTGGGCCTGCTGCGGCCCGCAATTTAGGTGTAGAACAGGCACAGGGTGACACAATAATTTTTATTGATAGTGATTTAGTAGTGCTGTCAAATTTTCTGCAAGCTCATGCTGATGCACTAGTACAGGGACAAAAGAAATTAGGGAGCGATCGCTTTTTTACTTATGGCGCAGTTATTAATACTTGTAATTTCGATCATCCAACTGCTGAACCCTATAAAGTAACAGATTTTTCCGCAGCTTTTTTTGCTACAGGTAATGTAGCAATTCCTAAACATTGGCTAGACAAAGCTGGACTTTTTGACACCAGTTTTCAACTCTATGGCTGGGAAGATTTAGAACTAGGCGTGAGACTTAAAAAACTGGGTTTGCAACTTATTAAGTGTCCAGCAGCAGTTGGTTATCATTGGCATCCAGCATTTAAATTAGACCAAATTAGCAACTTAATTGACAAAGAAATTCAACGCGGACGCATGGGAGTTTTATTTTATCAAAAGCACCCTACTTGGGAAGTGCGAATGATGATTCAAATGACTTGGTTGCATCGTTTACTGTGGGGTATTCTTTCGTTCAATGGCGCACTTAATGAACGAACAATGGCACCATTTTTGCAATGGCTTATTAATGCAGGTAAGCCTCAGTTAGCTTTAGAAATTGCCCGAATTTTTCTAAATTGGTATAACGTACAAGGAGTTTATGCAGCTTACGGTGAACTTAAGCATCAACAAAATTAAGACTACTTGTAAAAATTATAAATGCGCCTTTAGAAGAGAAAGCTTACGCTCAAACTTTTTTTCTATCTGCTTATGCCTGTTGAACAGCGTATTTTTTATGATATGCTGGGAGGGTTGTCTAATCTCACACATCCGGGAATTCGGGTGTTTCCAATTTAGGAAATACGCCTGGATGGAGGTTTAACCCGAATCGGAGTTAAAAATATATGCCAGTCGTTTCATTGGCTCAGATGATGGAGTCAGGGGTTCACTTTGGGCATCAAACCCGGCGTTGGAACCCAAAGATGTCTCCTTACATTTATACTTCCCGCAATGGTGTACATATCATCGACTTGGTGCAAACTGCTCAGTTGATGGAAGATGCTTATAGCTATATGCGTACACAAGCCGAGCAGGGGAAAAAATTCCTGTTTGTGGGTACTAAACGGCAAGCAGCAGGAATCATTGCTCAAGAAGCCAGTCGTTGCGGTTCCCATTACATTAACCAACGTTGGTTGGGTGGAATGCTGACCAACTGGACAACTATCAAAACTAGGGTAGATCGCCTCAAAGATTTGGAACGCCGGGAAGAAAGCGGCGCGCTGGACTTGTTGCCGAAAAAAGAAGCCTCAATGTTACGCCGGGAAATGGCAAAGCTTCAGAAATATTTGGGCGGCATCAAAACCATGCGGAAAGTGCCCGATGTGGTAGTAATTGTCGATCAACGGCGGGAGTATAACGCAGTTCAAGAATGCCAAAAACTGGCAATTCCGATTGTATCGATGTTGGATACAAACTGTGACCCGGATGTAGTAGACATTCCCATCCCAGCAAATGACGACGCCATCAGGTCAATTAAGCTGATTGTCGGAAAATTGGCAGACGCTATTTATGAAGGTCGCCATGGTCAGCTGGATACGGAAGAAGATTATGAAGATTACGAGGGTGCTGAGGACGATTACGACTATGAAGAAACTGAGCTGACTGGCTCATATGCTTCTGACGACGAAGAAGAATAGGTTAAAGCATGAAGGGTAAAGGCTGAAATTTGATACTTTATCCTTTACTCTTCATCCTTTTCATCGTCCTGAGTAAGATAGAAATACTCAACACCCGTAAGCGATTACAACTCAAGGTCAAGTAGGAATTGAGGCAACATGGCGGAAATATCTGCAAAACTCGTCCAAGAGCTACGCCAAAAAACTGGTGCTGGCATGATGGACTGCAAAAAAGCGCTGAAAGAAACTGATGGCGACATCGAAAAAGCCATAGATTGGCTGCGACAAAAAGGCATCACTTCTGCGGGTAAAAAAAGCGATCGCATTGCAGCAGAAGGTTTAGTGGACACCTACATTCAACCCGGATCTAGGGTGGGTGTACTTATAGAAGTCAACTGCCAAACCGATTTTGTTGCCCGTAACGATGCTTTTAAAGCTCTAGTTAAGAAGTTGGCAAAGCAAGCAGCAACAGCTGATAGTGTTGAGTCTTTATTGGCTCAACCCTATATTGATAATGAAAGCCTCACTGTAGATGAATCCATCAAGCAACTGATTGCTCAACTTGGTGAAAATATCCAACTGCGTCGTTTCATCAATTTTGCACTGCCAGAAGGCACACAAGGTATAGTAGACAGCTACATACATACTGGTGGTCGCGTTGGTGTGTTGGTTGAGCTGAATTCCGAAACTGAATCAGCATCTGCTAATGAAGAATTCCAAGCCTTGGCACGGAACACCGCCATGCAAGTAGCAGCTTGCCCGAATGTCGAGTATGTAAGTGTAGACGAAATCCCCACCGAAGTTGCCGAAAGAGAAAAAGAAGTGGAAATGGGGCGGGATGATTTAGCGAACAAGCCACAGAACATCAAAGAAAAGATTGTTCAGGGACGGATTGAAAAACGCCTGAAAGAATTGACTTTGTTGGATCAGCCTTTCATTCGAGATCAGAGTATTTCAGTGGAAGACCTGGTGAAGCAAGTCAAAGCTAAAGTAGGCGAAGATATCAAAGTCAATCGCTTTGTCCGCTTTGTACTAGGCGAAGGCATTGAGAAGCAAGAAAGTAATTTTGCTGAGGAAGTTGCTGCACAAATGGGTGGCAAGTAATTCAGTTATTTAGTCATTAGTCATTGATCATTAGTTTTGAGTTCTAATGACTAATGGCTTTTTCTAAGACAGGTCAAGCAAACTACGCTGACCTGTATTTTATTAGTACAAAGCATACTAGACGTATAGCAAAGTGCTGAGTGCTGAGTATAAACCCAGTTACTACCCTGTGGGAAGCCGCTTTGCGTCTACATTTCTCCTTGCATCAAAACTGTCCTAGCTTATGTGACTACGGCTATAATAAATTGCCTTTAGTCAAGACTTACAGCTTAAAATTAATCGAAAATTTAAAATCCTTTGGATGTTTATTTTAAAATAAATACGTACATTTGTACCATAATTAGGTTTAGATGGGCAACAAAGAGAAAATATGGCTAGAGCAATTGAGCGAATTGAGCGGGATATTGCACTATTAAAAGAAGCAATCAGTGCGATCGCGGTAGAACTCCAGAGCGCTTATGCTACTTATTTAAGCACCTTAGGGCAAGCCATTCGCCAGCAATTAATTCTGGCAACTTACCACCTATGTACCCAAGGGTATGCCGAAAATTTCTTAAGTTTGTCATTAAATCAGCGGCAACAATTGCAACAAGCCATCCGCAACTTAGGTCAAGAAGCAGTTGAACAGTTGCTCACTTCTACCAGGAATGAAGGAGAAGAGGTAGATGAGGAAGATGAGGGAGATGAGGAAGATGAGGAAGATGAGGTAGCTGAGGTAGCTGAGGGAGATGAGGTAGCTCAAGAGGATGAACCCAATCCCCAATCCAAAAACCATCTTGAAGAGTTGAAGTTGATCACGGAGGAAAACCTACCGATGCTCAAAGAAGCGCTAGCACTTCGTTATGGAAATTTTGCGCCAACTATAAAATTAACCGATACTTCTAACCCGATAGAACTGGCAACATGGCAACAGAACTTGGAGAAGGTGATCCAACATACACTGAAAAAAGTTTCCCATGATGCCAATGGTGTGTTACAAAAAGCTGGTATTTTGCCGAAAAAATTACCAGAACCGATTTTAGAAGTGGCTGCGGCTGCATCAGAAGCATCAGCCGAAGTTATTCCTGGGCCACCAAACTTATTAAACTTGGTAATTGAAATTGAAAATGAGCGAGATGCACAGGAATCCAGCCTAACCAGAATCATGGCTATTAACCTACGGCTTGGGGAAATTGAATTTGCTGACGCTAAACTCTCGTCTGAACGCAAACATATTCGCAGTATCTTGCTTCAATTAAATAAACTAGGGCAGGAGTATCAAAAAAAGCAGCGCGAACGTTCAATTGCCGAAGCTGAAGCAGCATGGCGCGCTATTTGGGTTGATGATTAGCTATTAGTCCTTTGTTATTTGTCATTTGTCCTTTGTTCTTTGTGAATAATCAATGCCCAATGCCCCATGCCCCATAACGGCAGTTGCTACCCTGCGGGAAGCCGCTTTGCGTCTACAAGCCGGGGAACCCTTTCGGCAGTCGCTCATGGGGGAAACCCCCTGCGTACCCGTCGCTGCCTCACCAACGCACTGCCTCCCCAATGTCCAATGCCTAATGCCCAATGACCAATGACTAATGACAAACCAGATTGGATAAGATTGCAAAAAGCCTTGGCGGTAGAGGCAGAACACGGTTTTGCAGACTTGATGGGTAGACAATATCGCTTCAGTGAATTTCTCAGCCTGACTCTGGGTAAATTCCCAACAGCTTTGCCCTTCAATGAACGCCGTCGCTGGCAAGAACTAGCGGTGCAATTTGCTAAGTATCCTAATCTGGAACTAGAACATAGACAGCACTTAGTAGCAGAAACACGTAGATATCTGTATCAATTACAGCAAGAGCAAGAAGAGCAGGAGGAGCCGAGGAGCAAGGGAGTAGAGGAGCAAGTCAGAAATTATCAATCCAAAATTCAAAACCCTAAATCCCCAATTGTGGCAGAGGTAAGCCGAAGACTTGCCCCCAAAATTGACCAAAAACTGAGCGATTTACCAGAAATAGGTATCAGAAAAGCCGACAACTTGGCACGTCTTGGTTTGTACACTGTGCGCGACCTACTTTTTTACTATCCCCGCGATCACATTGACTATGCACGTCAGGTAAATATTCGTGAGCTGCAAGCGGGTGAGACAGTGACAATAGTGGCAACAGTGAAGCGTTGCAACTGTTTTAATAGCCCCAAAAATCAGAAATTATCAATTTTAGAATTGATACTGAAAGACAACACAGGTCAAATCAAAATTAGTCGCTTTTCTGCTGGTACGCGCTTTACCAGTCGTGCTTGGCAGGAAAGTTTAAAACGCCGCTACCCGGTAGGTAGTGTGATTGCGGCCTGTGGGTTGGTGAAAGAAAGTAAATACGGCTTGACGCTGGATAACCCCGAATTAGAAGTGTTAGCGCATCCAGGAGATGCGATTGATTCGTTGACGATTGGTCGTGTAGTGCCAATTTATGGACTAACCGAGGGTGTGGTGGCAAATACAGTGCGACAGGCGGTAATAGCGGCTTTGCCAGCTGCGGCGCACCTGAAAGATCCGTTACCTAATGGTTTGCGGGAAAAGTACGGTTTGATGACTTTGAAAGATGCGATCGCCAATATCCATTTTCCTTCTGATAGCGCCACCTTGCAAGTTGCCCGTCGTCGCCTAGTCTTTGACGAATTTTTCTACTTACAACTAAGTTTACTGCAACGACAGTACCAAGCAAGGCAAATCCAAACGAGCGCTATCTTGGCTCCCAAAGGTCAGCTAATAGAAAAATTCTATGAAATACTGCCGTTTCAACTCACTGGCGCACAGCAACGAGTGATCAACGATATCCTCAACGACTTGCAAAAACCATCACCAATGAATCGTTTAGTGCAAGGAGATGTGGGTTCTGGTAAAACTGTAGTTGCTGTGGTTGCTATCCTAGCCGCAATTCAATCTGGCTACCAAGCGGCGTTGATGGCTCCGACCGAAGTTTTGGCAGAACAGCATTATCGCAAATTAGTTAGTTGGTTTAACTTGCTGCATTTACCAGTGGAATTACTAACAGGTTCCACCAAAACTGTCAAACGGCGACAAATCCATTCTCACTTAGAAACAGGTGAATTACCGTTATTAGTCGGAACTCATGCCTTAATTCAAGACCCAGTAAATTTTCGCCAACTGGGGTTAGCAGTAATTGATGAACAGCACCGCTTTGGGGTGCAGCAACGGGCGCGTTTACAACAAAAAGGCGAACAACCTCATGTATTAACTATGACAGCTACTCCCATTCCCCGGACACTAGCATTGACGATACATGGGGATATGAATGTTAGCCAGATTGATGAGTTACCACCAGGACGGCAAAAAATTCAGACAACGATGCTAACTGGTCAACAACGCACCCATGCTTACGACTTGATACGTCGGGAAATTGCCCAAGGAAGGCAAGTTTACGTTGTTTTGCCTTTGGTAGAGGAATCAGAAAAGCTGGATTTGCGATCGGCTGTGGAAGAGCATCAAAAGCTACAGGAAAGCATTTTTCCAGAGTTTCAAGTCGGGTTGCTACATGGTCGCATGAATTCAGCCGAAAAGGATGAAGCGATTACAAAATTCCGCGATAACAAAACCCAAATTTTGGTTTCTACCACCGTTGTTGAGGTGGGCGTTGACGTACCTAATGCTACAGTTATGCTCATTGAAAATGCGGAACGGTTTGGTTTATCACAACTACACCAACTGCGGGGGCGTGTCGGTCGGGGCGCGGCTCAGTCTTACTGTTTGTTGATGAGTAGTTCTAGAAGCCCTGATGCTCAACAACGGCTGAAGGTATTAGAACAGTCCCAAGATGGGTTTTTTATTTCTGAAATGGATATGCGTTTTCGCGGCCCTGGGGAAGTGTTGGGAACTCGACAATCTGGTGTGCCAGATTTTACGCTTGCAAGTTTAGTCGAAGATGAAGAAGTTTTACTGTTAGCGCGACAAGCCGCAGAGAAAATAATAGAAATGGACGCAACCTTAGAGCGTTGGTATTTGATGAAAGAAGAGTTGAAGTATCGGTATGAGAAGTTAATGGGTGGGGCAATTTTGACTTGATTTTCGGCGTTGCTGAGTGAAAGTATGAATTATTATCACGCAGAGACGCAGAGAGAAGTTGCGGTGCGGTGAGTTCAGCACTGCGGGAGGGTTTCCCTCCGCAGGTGACTGGCGAACCCGAAGGGGGGTTCCCCCCGTTGAGCAAACTTCGGTGGGCGCAGAGAGTAAGAGTTTGAGAGATGAAACTTTTGACATTAATACCTCAATTCACTAACGCCTAATTTTTTATCCATTAACTCAATTGACGGCGAAATTGGTTGATGCTGATGGATAGCAGTAATATAGCAAAGAAAAGAAGTGCGATCGCATTAACCCAAAGTACCTCTAATCCTACTCCTTTAAGCAATATTCCCCGAACAATTTCTATGTAATGGCGTAGCGGATTCAGCAGCGTCAAATATTTAAACGCTAAGGGCATACTTTCAATAGGAGAAATAGCACCGGATAGTTGAATTAAGGGCAAATTGATAAAAAATGATGTCAGGACTACTTGTTGCTGAGTACGACAAAGTGTGGCCAGCATAATTCCAATGCCAATTCCTACAAATAAATAAAGTCCTGACAATCCTAAAAATAGAATTATATTTCCTCGAAAAGGTACGCTAAAAACTAATCTTGCCAAACTCAAAGCTAAGATCACATCGCCCATTAATAGAACAAACAAAGGCACAATTTTTGCTAGTAAAATTTCCCAAGCTTCTGCTGGAGTCATTAATAGTTGTTCCAAAGTTCCTGTGTCTTTTTCTCTCACAACTGTAACTGAAGAAACTAGGGAACTAATTAAAGTTAAAACTAAGCCTAAAACTCCTGGCACAAAAAACCAACTACTTGCCAACCCAGGATTATAAAGAAAAGTTGTTTGTGTGCTAATTAATGCTGGCGCTTGATTAGAAGAAAGCCGATAACTAAATTGACTTACCATTTGATTGAGATAACCTTGGGCAATACCAGCAGTATTAGCATCTACTGCATCAACTAAAACTTGAATCTCCGCCGATTTTCCTTCCGATAGTTTACGTTTAAAATCAGGTGGAATTACTAACCCTGCTGTAATTTTTCCCTGGCGTACTTGTTCACCTAAATCTTTGGTGTTGAACATATATTTCTCTGCAACAAAGGTTTTGTTTGCAGTTAAGGCTGAAACTAGCTCTCGGCTTTCGTAAGTATTGGCGTAATCGACAACTCCTAATTTGAGATAATGCACATCTGGGTTAAGGGCAAAACCATAGAGCAACATTTGAATTGTCGGAGGAATAATCAACAATACTATTGTTTCCTTACTCCTCAGTATTTGGCGGAATTCTTTAATAACTAAACTCCAAAATCGACTATTAAATAAATTTTTAATTAATTTCATATTTAGTATAGTCAATTACAAATGACTAATTTGACAATTGCATTCGTTTTAATACTCGGCGTGAAGCATTAAATAGTAATAATCCCAAGATAATTAGCATGAGCATTGATAACCAAATTCCTGCCCATCCTGTGCCACGTACATAGGCATCACGAGTGATTTCTATATAGTAACGTGCAGGAACAATATAAGAGAATAACGAAAGAGGGAAAGGAATATTACTAATAGGGTAAATAAAACCAGATAGCAACAAAGCTGTTAAAAAGCCTAGCAGTGCGACAGCCTGAACAGCAGAATTCTGATTAGCTGCACGAACTCCTATTAATAAACCAAACATAATACTATCTATCAAAAAAACTAGCGTGCCAAGCAACAATGGTGTTGGCTCGTTTACTAAAGTCAATTGCCAAATTAGCGAACTCATAATCATTATTAATATGGCTTCGATAATTCCAATTATCAAGTAAGCTAATCCTTTACCTAAAAGTAATTCTTCAGCACTCAAGCTAGAAGCATAGACTTGTAATATTGTGCCCTTTTCTTTTTCTCGTACCATAGCAACTGCTGTTAATAAAGATGGATAAATCCACAAAATAACAGCGTAAACTCCTGGCACTATATACAAAGATTCTTTTCTGCCTGGATTAAACCAAAGGCGGATATGGGCAATTACTTGCTCGGATGAAGATTGTAAACCTGAATCTTTCAAAAAAAATTTTGTTGTTGCCTGAATACTATTTTTGATAATCCGGGCATTATTGACATCAGTTCCATCTACTAAAACTTGTACGTTGCTAGTTAGCCCTGATTTAATTCGACTACTAAAATCTGGCGGAATGACCACAGCAGCTTTAGCAAATCCTTGATCAATAATCCCTTGAGGATTTTGGCTGGCAAATTTTGAATTTGGGATTGGATCAAATTGATTAGTAGCAAATAAACGCTCAGTGTAGGCACGACTGAGAGGGCTAATGTCAAAATCTTGCACAAATAAAGGAATATTTTTGGATTCTAGGCGAATCACAAAACCGAAGATAATTAAGGTCATGAATGGCAGGATAAATGCCAACGCTAAGGTTAGGCGATCGCGCTGGAATTGTGCTAACTCTTTTTGACATTGAGATAAAATTCTTTTCATTTCTTCGTGTCCCTTTGTCTCCCTACTCCCCGCCTTCCTCGGTGCGTTGCACAATGCCGATAAAGGCATCTTCGAGAGAAAAAGGGATTGGTCGGAGTGAATGAATATTTATATCCTTGGTTTGTAAAATTGAACTGATGCGAGGAATTTCTAAGTCGGGATGGTCGAGAACTAGGTGTAAGCGATCGCCAAAAATCGACACCCGCCAAGCTGCTAACTCAGTTTTAAGTAAATTAGAAGCATCTTGAGTGTTATCAGTAACTATTTCCAATAGTTGGCCGGGTTGCGAAGCTTTAATTTCGCTAGGCGACCCCTGAATTACTACTTCACCCGCCACCATAAATCCCATGCGGTTGCATTGTTCCGCTTCTTCTAAATAATGAGTTGTCACCAAGATTGCTGTTCCTGATCTAGCAAACTCATTAATTAACCGCCAGAACTGACGACGTGCTAATGGATCTACTCCTGATGTCGGTTCATCCAAAAATAAAATTTTTGGCTCATGCATGACTGAAGCGCCAAAAGCTACTCGTTGCTTCCATCCTCCAGGTAGTTGGCCAGTGAGCATATTTTCTCTGCCAACTAAGCCACAAGTTTCTAATACCCAGTCAATTTTGGTGCGGCGTAACCGAGTTGGCACACCATAAACCCCACAGTAAAATTCTAGATTCTGGACAATCGTTAAGTCGTCGTAGAGGGTGAATTTTTGGCTCATGTAACCAATGCGTTGTCGTAAGGCACTACTACGCAGATTTTGAGTTTGTCCAGCCAAGGAAATTTTCCCGGATGTTGGTTCTAGTAAACCGCAGAGAATTTTAATTGTAGTCGTCTTGCCTGCACCATTCGCTCCTAGTAAACCATAAATTTCACCGTAGCGAACTTCTAAATCTACATCTTTAACCGCCTGAAAATCGCCAAACACCTTTCTCAAGTTGTTAGCACCAATGGCTATAGAGGGTTTGGGTATTTCCCTATCTCTAGTCTCAAGTCCTAAGTCCCTAATGCCTCTTTTTGCACGAGGAAAAGGAATAAATTCTGGATCGTTGCCAGAAGCACGCAGACGGCTAACAAAAACATTTTCTAGAGTTATATCCGCAGTTTGAATGTTGTCTAATGGTAATTTCTGTTGAGCAAAAATTGTTTGAACTGCCGTTTTACCCGTTACCGCATCTTTCACCAACACATCTAACCTATCTCCAAAGGTTTGCACATCAACAATTGATGTTTCTTGATTGTCTATCGCCTTGTGCAAGAAGCGTTCGGCTGCTTCAATGTGATTAGTTCTAACTTCTAAACGTTGTAAACCCAGACTTTCGCGCAACTGAGAAAGAGTGCCAATTTGCTGAATCTGTCCCTCATACATTAAAGCAATGCGATCGCACCGTTCAGCTTCATCTAGGTAAGGCGTGGCTACAACTACTGTGACTCCCTCGGCTGCAATAGCAGCGAGGATATCCCAAAATTCGCGGCGGGATACAGGGTCAACACCTGTCGTTGGTTCATCCAACAACAGAATTTCGGGTTGGGAAATCAAAGCACAGCACAAAGCTAATTTCTGCTTCATGCCACCGGAGAGACGACCAGCCAAGCGATCGCCAAATTTATCCAAACTCATTAAGCGCAAGTATTTATGACGACGCTGGCGAAAAAGATGATCGGGAACTTCACGCAAGCCTGCACTGTAGCGCAGATTTTCATCAATACTCAAGTCGAGATAAAGTGAGAACTGCTGTGTCAGATAACCGATGACTAGACGAGCATCGCGGGGTGGTTTGCCTAAAATTTGGATATTGCCAGTTGATGCTTCCATCACCCCACTTAGAATGTGGAATGTCGTCGTTTTTCCTGCACCATCAGGGCCAATTAATCCAAAAATTTCACCTTGCTTAACGGCAAAATCTATACTTTTAACGGCGACTAATTTGCCGTAACGTTTGCATAAACCCTCTACCTGAATTACGACATTAGTCATAGGTCATTGGGGATTGATATTGCTCATTAGTCAAAATTCAATTGTTCTTCTGCTTGTTTGCTTACTTCCTCCTCTGTAATATTAATCTCTGCATCTGCTGGCATTCCTGGTTTAGCTAATCCAGCAGGGTTATCAATAGTGATTTTGACACCAAAAACTTGTTTAACTCTGTCTTGCTGAAAATAAATATTTTCAGGAGTAAAGGAAGCTTGGGTATCAATGGCGGCAACTTTGGCACTTAGAGGTTTTTTGGGTGCTGAATCTAAAAATATATTAGCTGCTTGACCGACGCGAACTTTACCAATATCGCCTTGAGGAATAAAAGCACGTAGATAAACGCTATTGGGATCAATTACTGTTAGTAGGGTTTTACCAGTAGTAACAACTGCTCCGGGTTCTACACTCCGGCTGACGACTACACCTGTAATCGGGCTAATAACATTGAGGTCGGCTATTTTGGCTTTTATTTCCTGTTGGGAGGCTTTGGCATTTGCCACATCAGCTTGAGCCGCAGCTAATTTCAAGCGTGTCTGTGCCAATTGTGTGCGTAAACCTGCTAGTTGTGTACTGCGGATCGAGGGATTTAGCCCTACGCTTTGGGCTTGTGTCAACTGACCTTGGGACGAATTGACTAATTTACGAAAAGAATCCACTGCGGCTTGACGCGATCGCAGATTGGCTAGTGCAGTTTCAAAGCTTGTTTGGGCTTGGTCAAATTGTTGCTTGGTTACAGCTCCTTGGGCTACTAATTTAGCGTAGCGATCGCGATTCATTTGTGCCAGTTTCAACTCAGATTTGGCTTGTTGCACTTGGGCAATAGCTTGATTTAGCTGGGCTTGGCTAGAAGCAACTGATGACTCAGCCTGGAAAATTCGACCTTTAGCATCTCCTTGAGCCTGTTGCAAAGTCAGATGATTCTCTAGAATTTGATTTTCTAAAAGATTAATTTGTAACCGTGCCTGTTCTTCTTGCTTTTGGGCAGCATCTACACGAGCAGATGCACCCTTAAGTTGAGCTTGAATTTCTGCGTCATCCAGTTTGACAATTACTTGGCCTTTGCCAACTTGATCTCCTTCCCGCACCGCTACAGACTCAATTCTGCCCGCAACTTTAGCTCCTATATCAGTTTCATAACCTTCAATGCGACCGCTCACCCGCAGCGTATTAGCGTCTGAGCGTGATGAAATAAAATACGAAGTTGAAATGCCAATTCCTGTTAGTAATAACCCTAAAGGTATCAACCAACGAGCGGAGAATTTACGTTTATCCTTATTTATTACAGCAGTCTCAAAAGGTTCTTGGGATGGCGAGAGTGGCTGAACCATATTTTTTTTGTTTTAGAAGTTACATCAACCCGGAAAGGAAAGTATTGTTTTATTTACTCAGCAGGTTATGGGAAAGCATCATCCGGTTATATATCGTATTCTCGTATATGTGCTTAAGTATCTTTACTATTTGCAACACAACCTGAAAAATGGGGATTGGGCATTAGGCTAGAGATACAGCGTTTTTCTAGGTGAATGAAGTACACAGGTAGGGGAGCCACTCCGTTGGGCGGCTTTGCCGACTTGAAGGATGTGGCGTTGCACGGCAGTGCCGTGCCCCTACGATCGGCGATAATCTGTACCTTACTAAGGTGCAATCTGCTGTATTTTTATTCGTAACGACACAAGTTGTTGTCATAACGACACAAGTTGCTGTCATAACGACACAAGTTGCTGTCCTAACGACACAAGTTGTTGTCCTAACGACACAAGTTATTGTCATAACGACAATACGATGTCTGACAACAAACCCCTACCCTTACGGGAAGCCGCTCCGCGTCTACGTATCTACGCATCTACCATCCAGAACTTACGCACTCAGATCCTTCAACCCCCTTGGAAAAGGGGCTATTAAAAAGTTTTTCCTCCTTCAAAAAGGGGTTAGAGAGGATCAGAGTTTTAAGTTTTAGTACGTAAGCCCTAACTTCATTACTCAGCACTTTACTGATAACTGTTGGTGCTTAAATTAAGTAAACTCTATGCTTTCCACAAATTCTAAAATCTTCTCTTTGATGCCTTCGGATTCTTCTTCCACAGAAGCAGGGCTTTCGCCTTCAAAGAAGCTACGCTGATTACTGACTATATATAGAAAGTCAGCATTGATAAAGGTTAGTAACCCTCGGTACGCATCTAATCTGATAGCATTGCCATTAGTTTCTTGCTTAGAAATGGTTGAACCCTTGGGCATATCGACTAATACATAGTAAGCTCCAGATAGGGTGTCTTCCAGATATTCAGCGTACTTTATCTGAGCATTTGGTACATTGGCTAAAATCGCCTGCGGTACATATTTTTCTACTAAAATCGATTGGAGATATGCTTCTTGCCCTGTAGCTTCTATTTCTTCAAATTGTTCTGGGGGGATCGGATAATAATCGATTCTGAGTAAAGTACCAAAGTCATCAGAAAAACCGACTACCCCTTCTTGGCTTTGAACCCTACCTCCTTGCTCAGGGTCTACGGGAATCGGAACTGTAAAATTTCCTAAAGGCGATTCATACTCTTGTTCGCCGAAGTCTTGGACTAATACTGTTTCATATTCTTCATCGTCGTCTGCGAACTCTCCATTTTCTGCTTCTTCAAAAGCAGCAATAACTTCCTGAACAATTTCTTCTGCTTCCTCATCCTGCAAATCTAAGGCTTGCTGTAGCTTTTTAAGGTAAGACTGTTTGTTTTTGGGGATAACCAGTTCTTCGTCTAAAAGTACGATCACCCCGGCAGCATAAGCATCCAGTAGTAAGTCATCTGAGAGGGCTTGACTGGCAGTATTAAACAGAGGGCCGAGTCCTGAGTCTTCAGCTATGCCTAGAAGTCTATCAACCATTTCTGCGATTTCGTCTTCTGAGTATTCCTCAAAGACCTCAAAATCCCAAAGCATGGTGCTTAAAATTTCTGCATCCACCTCTTCCAAAGAAGAATCAGCGATCGCGGTAATAACTGCGATCGCTGCTACTGCTTCTTCTGGACTCAGTGATTCTTCTGTTGTCTCCGTTGAGTTAAAAATTTTGTCATCCTTAGTCATTATTGCTACCTCCGAAAATAGCTTGATCGTTATAACTGTTTGAAAGTGACCATGGGTAGTTTAGCAATACATAAGAATATCCTTTTAGAAAAGCTTCGCTAAGGTGCGACTTACTCAATAATCCATCTAAGTGTATTTGGTATTAACTAACGCTTTATACCATGTCTTGATCATAATTATTAATTCGTATTTCGTAATTTCAGACAGGTTAGAGACCCCAACCTCTACAGGTTACTCAGTTTCAGGTGGACTGTTACTCGACTATTTAATTTAATTACGAATTTTTAATACAGTTCTAATTTACTTGCTGCTTATTTGAGCCATACAGGAAGCTATTGGCAATGTTTTCATAGAATTGGAGATTAGTCCAGTAACCCAGGTGTCCTTGGATTCCCCAAGATGCTTAATATTTCATTTCAACCTTATCTAAGTTTTCGTAGTAATCCAGGTTACTGCTAATCGGGACTTGCTGATAATAATTCATCCAGCGGATTTGAGCGAGTTGGTATACCACTAGGTTGCTACTAATTTTGGATTTTTTTACACCAATTCGGGGTTCACGCTAAAAGAATTGAGGCATTCTAAAATTCGCTGTCAAATATATAGCAGTCCTAAATGATTTAGAAAACTCTCTGTTTCTTTTCTTGGTGTACTTGGCGGTTCGTAAAAAAAGGAATTATCACGACTCACATAGGATTGCTATAGTACTTCTTTCGTGATGACTTCCGAAAGAAAAAGCCAACTTTATCTAAATATAATGGTGAATCTAAGGTAATTAATCCTTTTTTATAAAAAACATTTTACTTTTATTATTTATTATTCATGAATCGTAGTTAATTACTTCTTCTTGTACATCATTGGGTCGGAAAACACTATAGCTAATGCAATATATCTAGAGGCATAACCTCAAACTAGCTAGGGATAGATGCCCAAACAAAAAAAATAATTAGATAATACCGAAGTTTGAAGTTACGCAGGAATCTGAGTAGCTCATTACTTATATCGCTACTTATATCGCTGCAATCTTTTATTACTTACAAATTTGAATTCTTCTATGGTACAGACCCCTCCATCTCAATTCTCTCCAGAACAATACAAAGTAGATGCGACCAATGAAGTAGTAGAAAATATTATTGAATCCTCAACTACTGATACAGAAATTGATTTAGAATTCCTGTACACCAGGGATATTGAATTCCGGCAGGAAACTATTTATTTTCTTGTGGTTGATCGCTTTCATGATGGTGATTTAGAAAATAGCGAAGGTATTAACTCAGAACTGTACGATCCGACTGGACAAGATTGGGGAAAGTACTGGGGTGGCGATTTGCAAGGTGTCATCGACAAATTAGACTATTTGAAAAACATGGGAGTTACCGCTATTTGGCTAACTCCGCTGTTTGAGCAGGTTGAAGAGTTATTTGTCGGTAATGCTGCAATACATGGTTATTGGACAAAAGATTTTAAGCGGCTCAATCCTCGCTACATTGCTCAAGGAGAAAATCCTTCTTTAAACGAAACTCAAGAAACCAGAGATACAACTTTTGATCGCTTAATTGCAGAAATGCACAAGCGTAATATGAAACTGGTGCTGGATATTGTTTGCAACCATAGCACTCCTGATACCAGCGGTAGCAAAGGTGAATTGTATGATGATGGTGTTAAAATTGCTGACTTTAACAATGATGTGAATCATTGGTATCATCACTATGGCGAAGTGCAAGATTGGGAAGATGATTGGCAAGTACAGAATTGTGAATTAGCTGGTCTTGCAACCTTCAATGAAAATAATACTGAATATCGTGAATATATCAAATCAGCGATTAAACAATGGCTAGACAGAGGCGTGGATGCGCTGCGGGTGGATACTGTCAAGCATATGCCAATTTGGTTTTGGCAAGAATTCACTGGTGATATGTGCAATCATAAGCCAGATGTATTTATTTTTGGGGAATGGATTTATAGCAGCCCTAGTGACGATCGCTCGGTAGAATTTGCTAATAACTCTGGCATGACACTTCTAGACTTTGGGCTGTGTGTGGCGATTAGAGCAGCATTGGCACAAGGTTCAGAAAACGGATTCCATACAATTCAATATATCTTTGACCAAGACCATCGCTATAGTGGGGCAACAGAGTTAATTACCTTCATTGACAACCATGATATGTGTCGCTTCCAATCGCTGAATCCCGATCCAGCGATGTTGAAGGTGGCGATCGCTCTAATTATGACTTGTCGCGGTATCCCTTGCATTTATTACGGCACAGAACAATATCTGCACAATGATACCGATGGCGGTAACGATCCCTACAATCGCCCAATGATGGAAAAATGGGATACCGACACAGAGATTTACCGTTATGTTAGGCTGCTATCCGGCTTGCGGCGACTAAATCCAGCCGTATCTATGGGTAGCCACTGGCAAAAATACTTAACAGAAGATGTTTACTGCTATGTGCGCCGTTATCGTGATTCCCTATGTTTTGTAGCATTAAACCGGGGAGGAGAAGTTTCTTTGTCCGAAGTAGACACAGAACTACCCGACGGCGAGCATACCTGTGTGATTAGTCGCAACAAGTATGAAGTCAAAGACGGCAAGATTTATAACTTGGTACTAGAAGAACGGGGAGTGATTGTTTTCAGCCACGTTGGTGAGCGAATCAAAGGACAGACAATCGTTCGCGTGCAACTTAATGGCGTGAGTACCCAACCAGGTGAAACTATCGTCGTGACTGGAAACTGTCCAGAATTAGGTAACTGGGATATTAGCAAAGCCTATCCTCTAGAGTACATCAACACCAATACTTGGTTTGCTGAGATTCCTTTTGATGAAAGTACTGGCAAGCTAATCAGTTACAAATATGCCATGTGGCGCGAAGGGCGATCGCCCCTACGGGAGAATACCGTACCCCGTCGCTGGGTAATTGCCAAAGAAGGTACTGTCAAATGGCGTGATACCTGGGCATCCGGGCCGGAATCGTAGGTATAGACAAGCTTGGGGAAGCAGGAGGGACACGGAGACAGGGGGACACGGGGACGCGGGGACAAGGAGAAATTATTATCTATTACTCTTTGCCCAAGTCTCTAATTCGCCTTGTCCTCATGCAAAAACCCAGATAATACAAAAAAGAACCACAGATAAACACAGATGCACACCGATATTTATGTGTGTTTATTGGTGTGCATCTGTGGTTAAATATCATATTCTGTTTGTGCAAAGGAGAAATTATTATCTATTACTCTTTGCCCAAGTCTCTAATTCGCCTTGTCCTCATGCAAAAACCCAGATAATACAAAAAAGAACCACAGATAAACACAGATGCACACCGATATTTATGTGTGTTTATTGGTGTGCATCTGTGGTTAAATATCATATTCTGTTTGTGCAATCGCGTTCCGAGTTCCAAGCTCGACATTCAGAGTTCAAAGCTTGATATTTCGAGTTCTGAGCTAGTCGTTTCCAGTTCAAAGCTCGAAGTTCCGAGTTCAAAGCTAGTCGTTTCGAGTTTAAAGCTTGATGTTTCGAGTTCAAAGCTCGAAGTTCCGAGTTCAAAGCTCGAAGTTCCGAGTTTAAAGCTCGAAGTTCCGAGTTTAAAGCTTGATATTTCGAGTTCAAAGCTCAAAGTTCCGAGTTCCAAACTCGAAGTTCCGAGTTCCAAGCTCGAAGTTTCGAGTTCAAAGCTATCTGAGTGATGAGGGCCAAGTAATAATTTCTCTCCGTATCCCCGTGTCCCCTTGTCTCCCCATCTCCTTGTCCCTTCCCTTCTGCCCCCTGCCTCCTGCCTTCTGCCTTCTTCCTACACAGCAGCGATCGCACAAACTTGTAAGCCAATTGGCGTGTGAATAATTACAGATTCCACGCCAAATACTTGCGCGATGTTATCTGGAGTGAGAACTGTTTCAGGTGCGCCAACTTCCCATAAATGACCTTGTTTTAATAAGGCAATACGGGAACTATACCGGGCTGCTAAATTCAGTTCGTGTAAAACTGTGACAATAGTTAATTCTTGCTGTTGATTCAAATCTTTGAGTAATTCTAATAGTTGCAGCTGATAGTTAATGTCTAAATAAGTTGTTGGTTCATCTAACAATAGTACTTTTGGTTTTTGCGCCAGTGCTAAAGCCAGAAAAGCCCGTTGTCGTTCACCACCTGAGAGTTCTTCAACTAAGCGATCGCTCAATTTTTGCAGTTGCGTTTTTTTAATTGCCGCTTCTACTTGCTGCCTATCTTCAGCATTTAATTCCCATTGCCACCAAGGTTGATGGGGTGTACGTCCTAAACTAACTAATTGCCGTACTGTTAATCCCGCAGGTAGAGTTTGTTGTTGCGGTAACAAAGCTAGTTTTTGTGCAACTAAATTCGGCGGTTGCGTATGAATTGCTTTACCATCGAGTAGCACTGTTCCCTGCTGTGGAGAAAGAATCCGGCTGAGTAACTTGAGTATTGTAGATTTACCAGAACCATTAGCACCAACTAAACTCAACCATTCTCCTGTTTGCAGCGTCAGATTAATATCTTGGACAATTGGCACTGCGGTATAACCGCCAGTCAGGTTTTGCAATTCAAGTGGCATTGTCAGAATTTAGGGGATTGGGGATTGGGGATTGGGGATTAGGGATTAGGGACAAGGAGCAGGGGGCAGGGGGAATAGCAACTCAGCACTCTTCATGATTTACTCAAGCCAGCAGAACGGCGATAAAGTAACCAGATAAATAGCGGTGAACCCAGCAAGGCGGTAACAGAACCTACTGGTAATTCTATTGCTCCCAGCCTAGAGAGTAAATCGGCAAAGGTGAGTAACCAAGCACCTGCTAAGGCTGACAGTGGCAAAACAAAGCGGTGATCTGTACCAACGAGCAGACGTACACCGTGGGGAACAACAAGTCCCACAAATCCAATCAAGCCGCTGATGCTAACTGCGCCTGCGGCTAATAAAGTAGCAACACCACCAATTAATAAGCGCGATCGCGTTAACGATACACCTAAACCCAAAGCCAAATCATCACCTAAAGCTAGGACATTGAGCGATCGCGCTAGTAAACATCCTCCCAGCAATGCCACGATGATATAAGGGCCAACAGTTGTAATTTCTTTCCAACCCCGTCCGTTGAGGCTACCAACTAGCCAATTGAGTGCAATTTGAATTTGCCCGTCTTCCGCCAGCAAAAGTAATGTACTTTGTACTGCACCGAATAAAGAACTCACCGCCACCCCGCCCAAAATCAATCGTTCCACTGCAATTCCCGACCCCGCACGACCAAGGAAAATTACAATAGCTGATGTCAAAATTGCTCCTAACCACGCCGCTATAGGAATTGCCGCTGGGAAAATTTGCAACACCACCATAACGATGACAATTAGTCCTGCACCAGCGGAAATGCCCAGTATAAATGGATCGGCAAGACTATTGCGTAGCATTCCTTGCAGCAACACTCCCGACATTCCCAAAGCTGCACCCACAATCAGAGCTGCAATAATGCGCGGGAGACGTAAATCCCAAAGGATTGTCTGTTTAATAGGATCGCCTTGGTGGAGAAGCGCTTGCCACAATTCAGGCACACTTAAAGGTACAGCTCCCTGAGAAAGCGAAAGCGCTATAGTCACTATTAATGCTGTAGCTATGAGCAAAATCGCCCAGAGTAAGCGATGGGTAGTAAAGATTTTCTGCAATGAGCTATTCACCTTAAGTTTCAAGGGGGATTGGGGGCTGGGGACTGGGGGCTTGGGATTGGGGACTGGGGATAAGGAGACAAGGGGAGACTCTCTGACTCAGCACTCAGCACTTTCAAGCTCGGCGTTCCAAGTTCTGAGCTAGTCGTTCCGAGTTCTGAGCTAGTAGTTCCGAGTTCCAAACTCGAAGTTCCAAGTTCCAAGCTTGAAGTTCCAAGTTCCAAACTCGGCGTTCCGAGTTCCAAGCTCGGCGTTCCAAGTTCTGAGCTAGTAGTTCCGAGTTCCAAACTCGAAGTTCCAAGTTCCAAGCTCGGCGTTTCGAGTTCCAAGCTCGGCGTTCCGAGTTCCAAGCTCGGCGTTCCGAGTTTCAAGCTTGACATTCCGAGTTCTAAGTGCTGAGTGCTGAGTGCTGAGTTCTGAGTTCTGAGTAACAATTTCTCCCCTTGTCTCATCTGCTCCCCTGCCCAATCCCCAATCCCCAATCCCCAGTCCCCAATCCCCAATCCCCAATCCCCAATCCCCAATAATTAATTATGCCTGCTCTCGCCAACCTTGATAACCAGTCACAATGCGGCTACCATCCTTAAGCACATGAATCTCTATCTGATCGCTAGCCCAGGTAATTTGGTCTTGGAAAGCCGGATTGAGGACACGAACCCTTTGATTGCTAGAAGAAACTGGGGAGTTGGGGGAATGAATTGCTAAAGATTCTACAAAAGGCCCGTCAATGAGAATATCTAGCTGTTCTAACAAAGCTTGGGAACCTGGGGGAGCAGATTCAGACTGTAGTTGCTTGAGGGTGAACCCAGTAAATGACATCACATTTAACCCAGCAGCTTTGAGTTTGCGTGCTAGAGAAGCCAATGCGGGTGCTTGCCAAAAAGGTTCTCCGCCAGAGAATGTCACTCCTGTGTTGCGAGGATTTTTGAGAATATTCTCGGCGAGGGTATCGACAGAAATGAGTTGGTTAATCTCAAATGACCAAGATTCAGGATTAAAACAGCCAGGACACTCTCGCGGACAGCCTTGCACCCAAACAACAGCACGACAGCCAGGGCCATTAACCTCGGATTCATCAACGTAACCCATGATGTTTAGATGATCGGGGGGAATTTCTATTGGTGCTAGCGATGGGTTACTTGACTTTGTTTCCATCTATTCCTCCTTGGAAGCGTTACCTGTTAACCGCTAATATAGCGAAGCGATCGCAGCGTCATACACTAAGATTTTGATGACATCATGATTTTTGGTTTCTTCTCCCCCAACTTCAAAAATGATGGGATCTTTTTTTTACTTGCAAGTCCCTTAATATTCCTTTCGTTCCGCCAAATATTCATACATCCGCCAACGCGCATTTACTTCGGCTTGCGCTTGTTCTAGCAGTTGTTTAGCAACTTCCGGCTTACTCTTGGTAAGCATTTTAAAGCGATTTTCTTGATACATTGACTGATCTACTGGTTGCTTAGGCGCTTTCATATCCAGTTGCAATGGATTTTTGCCTTGTTTTTGCAACTCAGGATTATACCGATAAAGCAACCAACGACCGGATTCTACCAGCGCTTTCTGTTGATTCATCCCTGTGGTCATGTTGATGCCGTGAGCAATGCAATGGCTGTAAGCAATAATCAACGATGGGCCATTAAAAGCTTCTGCTTCCAAAAATACTTTCAGGGTATGTTCATCCCTCGCACCAAGGGCTACACTTGCTACGTAGACATTGCCGTAGGTCATGGCAATTAGTCCTAAGTCTTTCTTGGGTGCAGGCTTACCACTGGCGGCAAATTTCGCCACTGCTGCTTTTGGGGTAGCTTTTGAGGATTGACCGCCTGTATTAGAATACACTTCTGTATCCATCACCAAGATATTCACATTGCGGCCACTGACCAGCACATGATCGATACCGCCAAAGTCAATGTCATAAGCCCAGCCGTCACCACCAACAATCCAGACGCTTTTTTTGACAAGGTAATCAGCAATCGATTTTAGATTTGAGATTTTGGATTTTAGATTGGGGTCTGATGAGAAATTGATAATTTTATCTAGTCGTTTTTTCAACAACTCTACCCGTTCTCGCTGTTCCCAAATGTCAGCTTCGGAATTTTGTGTAGCGTTGAGGATGGATTGAATGAGGTTATCATCAATTTCACCACTCAATTTTTGCAGTAGTTCCGCAGCAAATTCCGCTTGCTTATCTAAGGAAAGGCGGAAGCCAAAACCGAATTCGGCATTATCTTCAAATAAGCTATTAGACCATGCCGGGCCTCTTCCTTCAGCGTTGGTTGTCCAGGGAGTTGTGGGTAAATTTCCGCCGTAGATTGAAGAACAACCTGTAGCGTTGGCAATTACGGCGCGATCGCCAAATAGTTGTGTCAATAATTTTAAATAAGGTGTCTCGCCACAACCTACACAAGCACCAGAAAATTCAAATAATGGTTCTTGCAGTTGTTGTTGGCGAATTTGGTTAAGTTTGAGTTGTCTGCGATCGGGATTGGGCAAATTCAGAAAGAAATCCCAGTTTTTTCGTTCTTGTTGTCGCAAAGGCAGTTGCTGCGCCATATTAATCGCTTTCCGCAATGGCTCAGACTTATTTTTAGCAGGGCAAATATTTACGCAGATAACGCACCCTGTACAATCTTCAGGGGCAACCTGAATCGTAAATTTTTGGATGGCAAAGTCCCTATCTTTGGCATCAACTGACTTAAAGGTTGCTGGTGCATTGGCTAACTCACTCGGTTGATACACCTTGGCACGGATGGCGCTGTGGGGACAAACCATCACACATTTACCGCACTGTACGCAGACATCCCCATCCCAAACAGGAATTTCTTCCGCTACATTGCGTTTTTCCCACTTGGTTGTACCTGTGGGGAATGTACCATCAGGCGGTAATGTACTTACAGGTAAGTCATCACCTTGCCATGTCATAATTTTACCGAGGACTTCCCGCACAAATTTGGGGGCTGTGATTGGCAGAGGATTTTGGATTTTAGATAAGAATATTTCCTCATCTATCCATTTTCCCTGTTCCTCATATTTGACTTTCACCTGATGTAAATTTTCTAGAGTTTGGTCTACGGCTTGCAAATTCATGCGGACAACTTCTGCCCCTTTCTTACCGTAGGTTTTTTCAATTGCTTGTTTAATTTTGGCGATCGCTTCTTGTTGTGGCAAAACATTTGCTAAGGCGAAGAAGCACACTTGCATAATTGTATTAATTCTGCCACCCATGCCACTTTGACGGGCAACTTGGCTTGCATTGATGACGTATAAATTTAGTTGCTTTTTGATAATTTGCTGCTGTACTTTTACTGGCAAACGTTCCCAAACAACATCGGCATCATAAGGACTGTTAACAAGAACAGTCGCCCCAGGAATAGCAGCTTTAAGAACATCAATTCGTTCCAAAAAACCCCAATGATGACAACTTATAAAGTTGGCTTTGTCAATCAAATAAGTTGAGCGAATTGGCTCTTTGCCAAAGCGCAGGTGAGAAACGGTCATCGAGCCAGATTTTTTTGAGTCGTAAACAAAGTAACCTTGGGCGTAGTTGTCTGTTTCTTCACCTATAATTTTGATTGAGTTTTTGTTAGCCCCGACCGTACCATCGGAACCTAAGCCATAAAACATTGCTCTAACTACGTTATCTGGTTCGGTAGAGAAATTCTGGTCAAAGCTTAGGGATGTATGGCTAACATCGTCATTAATACCGACAGTAAAATGGTTTTTCGGTGTAGCTGAAGCGAGGTTGTTGAAAATGCCCTTGATCATCGCTGGCGTAAATTCTTTAGAAGAAAGACCGTAACGACCACCGATGATTTTGGGGAGAGATGAGGAAGACCCGGAGATTAATTTTTCCCCGTCTCTATGTCCCCGTGTCCCTGTGTCATTTCCCCATCTTTCATGAATTGCAGCCACTACATCTAAATACAGTGGTTCCCCTGCGCTACCTGATTCTTTGGTGCGGTCGAGAACTGCGATCGCTTTTACACTGCTAGGTAATACATCAACAAACCTTTCTACATCAAAAGGGCGATATAGCCGCACCTTCACTACACCAACTTTTTCCCCAAGGTTGTTGAGGTAATCTACTGTTTCATGGACAGTTTCACAGCCGGAACCCATGATGACAATCACGCGATCGGCATCGGGTGCGCCGTGATATTCATAAATTTGATAATATCTGCCCGTGCGATCGCCAAATTTATCCATGAGGCGCTGGACAATTTCGGGCGTGGCGTTGTAATAAGGGTTAGCACCTTCGCGGGACTGGAAATAAATATCAGGGTTTTGGGCTGTACCCCGTAAAACTGGGCGGTCTGGAGTGAGAGCGCGATCGCGGTGTGCCAATATGAGATTGTCGTTGATGAGCGATCGCAAATCATCATCAGAGAGTAATTTCACTTTCTGCACTTCATGGGAGGTACGGAAGCCGTCAAAGAAGTGCATAAACGGTACTCGCGCTTCTAAGGTTGCAGCATAGGCGATAAGGGCAAAGTCTAGATTTTCCTGCACCGAAGCCGAACACAGCAACGCAAACCCTGTAGCACGAGCTGCCATGACATCGCTATGGTCACCGAAAATAGATAAAGCATGGGTAGCTAAAGAACGTGCAGCGACGTGAATTGTCGCACTTGTTAATTCCCCAGCGATTTTGTAGAGATTGGGTATCATCAACAATAATCCCTGAGATGCTGTGAAGGTAGTACTGAGGGAACCAGTTTGTAACGCCCCATGCACCGCACCTGCGGCTCCACCTTCGCTTTGCATCTGTACTACACTGGGAACTGTGCCCCAGAGGTTAGGACGGTCTTCGGCTGACCAAGCATCTGCCCATTCACCCATTGTTGAGGAGGGAGTGATGGGATAAATTGCAATTACCTCATTTAATTTGTAGGCAATACGGGCGACAGCTTCATTTCCGTCAATTGTTGCAAATATTTTGTTCATCATTTACTCCTGCTATATCACCCAAGCGCGAAGATATCTACATTACGAATTAGCTGGGCATAAATAAACGTCAAGAGTCCAAATATGGACTCTATAATTTGGGTTTGTAAATTATATATTTATTGATGTCCAGCCACTTAAATCTTTGTGTATTTCTGCCTATTTCTTAAATTTTTAAACTTCTACATTGCATTATGGTGAGGCATGGATACAATTTTAAATATTCAGTTTTAACGAATGAAATTTACCTAAAATTCAATAATATTGATGAATTTTGATTTAGATTAGCTACTAATCACCTTCACAGTATCGCACAGGCTCTTCCACAGGAAAATTTATATATTAATCCTGTACTCAAATATTTAAATAGCTATTTTGCAGGGACTTTAAATAATTCAATTTTTATTTGGGGGTATAGGTTCGAGAATTAAGATTAAGTTCCAAAAAAGCTTGGAAAAAAATGCGGAATGCTCCTGTTTCAGTTTGTAGTCGAACTACAAGTAATACCTAATTGGAGACTACTAATGCGTACTTTAACTTACCGCCATATAAGTTCTTTTATCTTGTTAGGACTGATACTAGGTCTTACGAGTTGCAGTGGTGATAATCCTACAGAGATAAAAGCTGAAGTTTCTCGCAACCAATCTTCTAGTATTCAATCAGTATCAACCAATGTAACTCCTAAAATTAAACTTGCTGAAAACTTACCTAAAAAAGCTTCTAGTGTTCAGCCACGAGTAATTGATTTAACGCCTAAGATTAAACTTGCTGAAGAACCACAGTGGTCACCAAATAGGAAGCAAATTGCTTTCATGAGTTTGAAAAATCCTGGCAACGAAGAAATTTATGTCATGAATGCTGATGGTTCAAACCTGAAGAATCTCACCAATAATTCAGTAAAGGATCGTTCTCCCGTGTGGTCACCGGATAGCAAAAAAATTGCCTTTCTTTCTGGGCGCAATCGCAACCCTGAAGTTTATGTGATGAATGCTGATGGTTCTGGACAAACTAATTTAACTAAAAATCCAGCAGGTGATTATCCTTATATCTGGTCACCAGATGGCAAAAAGATTGCTTTCGGATCTAGGCGTGATAATAATGATTATGAAATCTACATCATGAATGCCGATGGCTCTCAGCCAACCAGAATCACCAAAAATCCGGGGTATGATTCAGTTCTTTCTTGGTCGCCAGATGGCAAAAAAATTGCTTTCCTTTCTGGACGTGATGGCAACGAAGAACTCTATGTCATGAATACTGATGGTTCTAGCCAAACCAGATTAACTAATGACTCAAATAATAATGCAGGGGCAGTTTGGTCACCAGATAGCAAAAAGATTGCTTACCATTCAAGTCCTGAACCTTTCAAGAAAAATGGTTACATTTATGTAATTAATGCTGATGGTTCTGGTAACACTCAGCTTACGAATCCAGGAATATCTCAAAACCCTGCTTGGTCACCCAATGGTACACGAATTGCCTTTGAATCTTATCGTGATGGCAACTCAGATATCTATGTAATGAACACTAATGGTTCTGGTCAAATTAGATTAACTACCAATAAAGGCAGAGATTCACGTCCAGTTTGGTCGCCTGATGGCAAACAAATAGCTTATGAATGCTTTCAAAATGAAGAATCGCACATTTGCTTGCTCAAGGTCTAACTTCCTAATTCTCTAAAATCAAAGGAAAGATGCAAACCCTGAAACTAAGATAAAATCTGAAGTCTGTTAATTACTAATTCCTGATTTACGCTTCACCTGAGGGACGAAGTAACCTGTAATCCTTTGTAAGTTTTGTCAAGCGCTCAATCTTTCTATTGGCATCCCTTGATAGGGGAATATACAATCCAGTAGAAACTAGCCCTGTGATAGCTGTGACATCAGCCTGAGTCACATTGCCCGAAAGCATGAGGAAACCTGCTAACAAACTCATGGCAATGGAAGCGGCGATCGCCATACAAGATAAAATGTAACTCAAACGAGCTTGATAGCAATGTTCTTGATAGGTTTTCCATTCCATTTCGTCGTAATAACTAGGCTTTACAGTGCTTGACTGAAAGTTAGCTCTGCGAGAATCTGTTTTTGAGTTAATGTTTGTCATCGGCTTGAAGTAAGTGTAGTATCTGATTTGATTAAGCTGTTTATTGTGTATGTCCTAACTGTGTAGGCTACTGTCTGATAGAGGCGTGAGAAATTATACTTTCCTCCCTTTTTTAATGGCTTTTTAAGGAGGAAAGCATATGGTATTACTAACAAGAAACTGTACAATTTAGGCGTGCAGCAGCTTATTTTTTAACCACAGACTCGATAATCATTGCAGCTGCAAACAAACACAGTAGAATAATCGCTAATCTTCCAAACCATTCTCCGATCAGGGGTAGTAACATCATGGCTATCTTCGAGAGTCCTAAACTCATCGACATCACACAGGCGATCGCCAAGCCAGCCCCAAAGAGTAGAAGGTACTTCAAAAATCTTGAAGCAAACCGAAATAAAAAATTGTTTTGTTGTTCAGTTTTCATAGCTTTGTACTCCAAATAATAGTTGATATTTCCAAGCAATTAGCCCTTAAAAAATTAGGCAGGAGAAGTTAATTAACTTCTCCTGCCTTGTAAAAATCACAATTTATCAGGGCTAGGTTTTAAAAATTTGTGATTGGGTTGTCTGCAACTTTCCAATGGCTAGTTATCACAACTATGCCTACCATTCTCTGAGGAATGTATATAATTATTCAATTGTGTAATGATTATTTAGTTGTGTTGAAATTTCATATTCAATTTTACTGTGACTCGACTTTTGCTCCTCTATCCACCACTTTTGTAACTCCTCTTGACTGATGACATACCGATAATGAGTAGAACCCATTATCGTTACTGCAATTCGATCACGCTTAATTCGCTCACTTTTAATTTCTATGTGACCGAAACCAGTTTCATGCCAACATTTAAGGAGAATTTCTCGCAGTCGAGTCACAATTCTGTCAACTTCGTTTGCTTCGCTAGTTTCTCCAGGCATAATCATGGAACCTTAGGGTAAGCCGTGCTAGACTCTCAATCGAAAATTACAAATGTGTCAACCGTTCGATTAAAGACAGCTGCCACCTTTGTGAGAAGGAATCTGCCAGGGTATTTGCTTTACGTAATTAGGTGGAAAAATTTAATTATTTTTTCCAACGGCTAAGTGTCGTATTCTGTGACAATCATCTCATGGGATTTTAGCGCTGTCAAGTAGGATCATGACTAAAATTTTGCTTGTATTACCCCAATTAATCCTTGGATTATCTAAATTTGCGTATATGTGACAGGTGTCACAAAAGATTTTAAGTTGTAAGCTATTGTTAGTCACTAAAATCGTATGTTAGGTGGAAAGCCACCAAACAAGATGAATCAGCAACAGTTAAATGAAACCTTTGAGAAATTAACGCCACGTCGCCAAGAGGTATTGCGGCTAGTGTTGGCTGGGGAGTTAGACGAAGCGATCGCTCAAGTTTTAGACATTAAGTCAGCGACAGTCAGAAAATACCTAGAAAGGCTCTACCGAGCATTTGATGTCAGCAAAAAATCCGAATTAGTGACTTTGTTTGCTAAGTACAAGCCTGAACTCATCAGTGGTAACTCCAGCACGACAATACCAGCAGCAAAGAAAACCAACTCCGACAGTAAGCAAGATTTAGGAGAAGCACCCGATACTGCAACTTTTTACGGACGTACTCAGGAATTAGAAACTCTTAAGCAATGGATTATTAACGAGCATTGTCGTGTCGTTGCGTTGCTGGGAATGGGTGGACTGGGAAAAACTGCTTTATCTGTGAGATTGGCTGAGAATTTAAAGTCAGAGTTTGATTACATTATCTGGCGTAGTCTCCGAGAAGCACCCAAACTAGGCACAGTACTTGATGGGATAATTAGATTTTTATCAAACCAAGAAGATATTAATTCCACAGGTGATATTAGTGAGAAAATTACACGTCTTCTTGACCACTTTCGGCATTTCCGTTGTTTATTAATATTAGATAATTTTGAATCGATTTTAGCTGAAGGTTCGCATTCAGACCTGTACCGTGATGAATGCCAAGAATATAGTATTTTAGTTCAGCGTATTGGCGAATTACATCATCGGAGTTGTTTAGTAATAACAAGCCGTATAAAACCCAGAGAAATTGCTGTTCAAGAAGGGGAAAATTTGCCAATTCGTTACTTATTACTGCCAGGCTTGAAAAATTTAGAAGCTATGAAAGTTTTGGAAAGTAAAAGACTTTCTGGTACAGAAGAGGAGATGGAGAAATTAGTCGGTCTATACAGCGGTAATCCTTTAGCATTAAAAATAGTATCTACTTTTATTCAAGATTTATTTGGTGGTAATGTTTCCGAATTTTTAGGTCAAGAAATTAAGCTTACACCTTTTGTTGGCATAGAAAGCTTGTTAGAGCAGCAATTTCAACGTTTGGCAGAGTTAGAAAAGGAAATTATGTACTGGTTGGCAATTAATCGTGAACCAGTTTCTGCGCCGGAATTATTTGATGATATTGCAGAAAAACCCATATATTTTAATGTCATTAATAGCTTAAAAAATCTTGAACGGTGTTCGCTCATAGAAGCTAGTGATGGTAGATTCACTCTACAAAATGTCGTCATGGAGTATATAACTGGTATTCTCGTCCGACAGGTAAGCGAAGAAATAAACTCTGGAAACTTTGAAATATTTAATAAATATGCTTTAATCAAGGCTACTGCTAAAGATTATATTAGAAATTGCCAGGTCCAACTAATTCTTAAACCAATTGCTAAAAGTATTACTGATTTCAAAAGCAAATTAGTTAATTTATTTTCTAAACAAAATAGAAAAATTAGAGATTTATCTAAAGGATATACTGTTGGTAATATCTTAAACTTATTACGTTATTACAACTACAATTTATCTGGTCTTGATCTGTCACACTTAACTGTATGGCAAGCATATCTCCGAGGAGCAGATTTACGAGATGTGAAGTTGATTGGGGCAGATTTAAATAAATCTCGGTTTACAGAAGCTTTTGGTATTGTGCTAGCAGTAGCATATAACCCCAAACAATCATTGATTGCTCTGGGTGATACTAAAAGTAAAATTCGTCTAAGAGATGGAAATGGTCATCAACTTCTAACCTTGGAAGGGCATACAAATTGGATTAGGTCAGTGGCTTTTAGCCCTGATGGAGAAATTTTAGTTAGTGGTAGTGATGACAAAACCCTGATGTTATGGAACACCAAAACTGGTCAATGTTTGAAAACTTTAACAGGGCATAAAGAAAGAGTCTGGTCAGTAGCATTTAGCCCCGATGGAAAAACTGTAGCTAGTAGCAGCGAAGATAAAACAGTCAGACTATGGAACATCCACACTGGTGAATGCTGGAATGTTTTGGACAAACATACTCATTGGGTACGGGGAGTTGCATTCAGTCCTGATGGCAAGATTTTAGCCAGTGGTAGCAGTGACACAAAAGTAATTTTATGGGATGCCCATACTGGTAATTATCTAAAAACTTTAGAAGGTCAACATACAGCACGAGTACGTACAGTCGCCTTCAGTTCTGATGGCAAAATTTTAGCTAGTGGCAGTGATGACCATACCATTAGACTTTGGGATATTGAGAGTGGCAGATATCTCTACACTTTGCTGGGGCATACTGAAAGAGTGCGATCGCTAGCTTTTAGCCCCGAACTCAATTCTCGCATTTTGGCTAGCGCCAGTGAAGACCATAAGGTAATTTTGTGGGATACCGACACCGGTAAACGCCATCGAACTTTATCAGAACACACAGAAAAAGTTTGGTCTGTGACTTTTACCGATACTGAAGGTAAAACTTTAATCAGTAGCAGCGACGATAAAACTGTCAAACTCTGGGATGCTCATACAGGTGAATGTATCAAAACCTTCCAGGGTTACACAGACTGGGCTTGGTCTTTAGTTTTTAATTCTGATACTAATACCTTAGTTAGTGGCAATGACGACAAAACTATTAAACTTTGGAACTTAAACTCAGATAATAGTGAACCTAAATCTCTGGTAGGACATACTAATAGAATACGCGCAGTGGCCTTTAGTTCTAAGAGTAATCTGATTGCCAGTGGCAGTGATGACCAAACTATCAAACTATGGGATGCCCAAACTGGTCAACATTGCAAAACTTTAGTAGACCACTTTGACCGCATTCTGACTGTAGCTTTTAGTCCTAATGGGCGTCATTTAGCCAGTGGTGGCGATGACAAAATATTAAGAATATGGAATATCAATACAGGTGAGTACCGCCAAACTCAAGAGAATCATAAAAACTGGGTCTGGTCAGTAACTTTTAGTCCAAATAGCAAAATTTTAGCTAGTGGTAGCGAAGACTGCACAATCAAATTGTGGGATGTAGATACGGGTAAATGCTTGAATACTCTCAACGGTCATACTGGATGGGTGCGATCTGTGCGTTTTAGCCCCAATGGTAATATCCTTGTTAGCGGCAGCGAAGACCAGACTATCAAGCTTTGGAATATAAGTACAGGTGAGTGTATACAAACCTTGAAAGGAGAAACAGGTTGGGTGCGGACTGTAGCTTTCAGCCCTGATGGACGCTTTGTGGCGAGTGCGGGGGGAAACCCAATCATTGAAATTTGGGATATCAAGACCGCCCAGCTTTACCGAACTTTGACCGGACATCAAGAAAGAATCTGGTCTGTTACTTTTAGTGCTGATAGTCAAACTCTTGCTAGTAGTAGTGAAGATGGCACAATTAGGCTTTGGCATACAGAAACAGGAGAGTTTAAGAAATCACTTAGATCTCCCAGACTCTATGAAGGTATGGACATTACAGGTGTGGTTAATCTTACAGAAGCGCAAATCAAAACTTTAAAAACTTTAGGAGCAAGGAAAAATGATGAGTAGAAAATCACGAAACGCATTGATTGGCATTACAACCTATGGTCGGCAAGATGCATTGCCATTTTCGTTGCCCAGCGTGTACATAGATGCTGTTCGCGCAGCAGGTGGCACACCTATATTATTGCCACCAGGAGAAACTGACCCCGCTAGGCTATTGGAACCTCTAGACGGTTTGATATTGTCCGGTGGTGGAGATATTAATCCTAATTGGTACAACGGTTCAGACCACCCTAGCATTTATTCTGTAGATGGCGATCGCGATGCTTTTGAACTGCAACTAGCTAAGTTTGCCCTTGATCACCATTTACCTGTGTTAGGTATCTGCCGGGGTTTACAAATTCTCATCGTTACCTCAGGCGGTACTCTTATTCCCCATGTACCAGAGGTCTACGGTACGTCAGTATTACATCGTATAGATCCTGAACCGGGAAGGCGTTTACCCACAGAACACATGGTTAAGATCGATGTAGAAAGCCGTTTAGCTGAATGTGTACAAAATACTCACATATCTGTAGTTTCTTGGCATCACCAGGCAGTACACCAAGTACCATCAGGATGGCGTGTGGTTGCCCATGCACTAGAAGATGAGTTAATTGAAGCCGTGGAACATGAACATCATCCTTGGGCGATTGGTGTGCAATGGCATCCAGAACTTTCAGCTAATGATCCACATCATCAAAGAATTTTTCAGGCTTTTGTTCAGGCAACCTATACTAAACAAAGTTTACTAACAGCTTGAATTAGCATTAAAGGCTTTCTTTATTCATATCTTGTATTAGAATAACCGCCTGGGATTAAAATCCCAGGTTAAAAGCTTAATTAATAAAGCGAGTAATTTAGTTTTTAAAGAGTAATTTATTGATGTTCCTGTAATAAATTTTCTAAACCAGACCAAAATTTATCTAATTCAGTAGCCATCATTTTTGCACCTGCGATTGTTGGTGTTAACAATTTTGGGTAATTATGCAGAATCAGACTTGTCAACTCTTGAGCTTCTTGGGCGTGTCTTTCTTCAACGCCTTGCTCAAAACATTCAGCAAAATATGGTTCTTGTTTGATAACTGGAAAAGAATAAGCCAGAGCATTCATTAATGCTTGCATCCAATCATGAGCAAACATTTCAATCACACACCAAGGCCCTAGAGACTGAGGATAAATTTTCTGGACTAAAGAAACAAAATTCGCAGTGGTTGGGTCAAGCAATTTTTGTAGTTCATCTAGACTTCCGAATTCTTCATCTTGGATGCTAAATTTAGCGCCCATATTGGCAAAAGCCCGGCTTAATTGATAATGGTGAGTATCCCCACCTTGCAAGCTATCATCATCACTAATAATTCTCAGCTTCCGCACCCGTAACGCAGGACTATCTAAGTACGGTACAAAGTAAACCATGGCACGAGTTGCATGACAAGCTGCTTGGTATCTGAGATATATCTCGCCTAGTAAATCTGGAGAACGGAGTTTTTCTGGTGGAAATAGAGCTAAACGGGAGAAAAATGGATGCTTGGATGGAAGATATTTTTGGTAAAGCTCATCTAAAACATCTTGAAATAGCTGCTCAACATTTTGAGTTTGCATAATAAAAAAATAGTAGTATTTACTATTCACTAAATTTTACAAAATTCAATACTTTTTTGGAACATAGTTCATAAATTTTTATTAATTTCTTATTATTGCCTTTGATTTTTTAGAGATTTTTATAAACTTGAGCAAGTATTAATAAAAAAATGGTAATTCAAAAAAAAATAAATATATATTTTCAGAAATAGGTAAATAATTTAACCTAAAAAAACACAAGATAAGATGATTGCAGCAATCAAGGAATCAATAATGCTAGACTGTTACAAATAAAGCTGATGGGTCAGGAAATTTGTACTTCTATAAAACTAAGTTGTACTGATTAGATACCTTGTCGAACATCACAAAAAGTAGAAAACACTTCATATCGCCCCAACAAGAGAAGCGCAAAATAAGCTAAAATTCAAGCAGAGTAAGCATTTCCCGCTCATAATGCCCCATGCTTGAGACCCTGCAAATCCGGCTTTACGAACTAGAACAATTTGCCAACACCCTTGTCTCTAATCAATTGGCGCACCTCAGCGTGGTGAGTATTGGCATTATTTTTGCGGCTGGTCTACTTACCAGCCTCACGCCGTGTATGCTTTCTATGTTGCCAATTACCATTGGCTATATCGGCGGTTATGAAGCGAAAAGCCGTCTACAAGCAGCTGCTCAATCAACTTGGTTTGCGCTGGGATTAGCAACCACATTGGCAGGACTCGGAATTACAGCAGCTTTTGTGGGCAAAGTCTACGGTCAAGTGGGGATTGGTTTACCGATTATCGTCAGCATCATCGCCATTCTTATGGGGCTGAATCTACTAGAAGCATTACCCCTGCAATTCCCATCTATAGGCGAAACTAATTGGATTTCGCAAGATTTACCACCAGGAGTGCGTTCTTATGCTTTGGGGCTGACTTTCGGTTTAGTTGCATCTCCTTGCAGTACGCCAGTTTTGGCAAGCTTACTGGGTTGGGTTGCCAGTACGCAAGACTTAATTTTAGGCGCTGTTTTGCTAGTCTCCTACACAGCAGGTTATGTAGCACCCTTGATTTTGGCAGGTACTTTTACTGCTGCAATTAAGAAGTTGTTGGAATTGCGTCGCTGGTCTGGTTGGATTAATCCAGTCAGCGGTGTGCTGTTGGTAGGGTTTGGTGTGTTTTCCTTAATTTCTCGGATTCCGTTTGGAAATTTTTAAGCAATGACTGTAGAAAATTCAACGCCCACAGAATCAAATTGGTGGTCAGTACCTGGGCGATTTTTGCGGCGAGAGTTTTTGCCCGTACTGACAGATTTACGATTAGCGATCGCCTTATTATTATTAATCGCCCTTTTCAGCATCAGTGGTACTGTAATTGAGCAAGGTCAGTCACCTGCTTTTTATCAGGCTAACTACCCAGAACACCCAGCCTTATTTGGTTTCCTGACTTGGAAGGTAATTCAAGTAGTTGGATTAGATCATGTATATCGTACTTGGTGGTTTCTGAGTTTACTCGTTTGGTTTGGTACTAGCCTGACTGCTTGTACTTTTACCCGCCAACTGCCAGCTTTAAAAGCAGCCCAAAAATGGAAATATTACGACGAACCCCGACAATTTCAAAAATTAGCTTTGAGTGCGGAACTAGATAATGGTTCCTTGAATACCCTCACCCAAATACTAAAGAACCAGCGTTATAAAATTTTTCAAGAAAAAGACAATATTCTCTACGCCCGTAAGGGAATTATCGGACGCATCGGCCCGATTATCGTTCATATCGGCATCGTCACGATTCTGTTGGGAGGAATTTGGGGGGCGATGACTGGGTTTGTTGCCCAAGAAATGGTTGCCAGTGGCAATACATTTCAAGTGAAAAATATTATAGATGCTGGCCCTTTGGCATTAGCTCAAGTTCCTAAAGATTGGTCTGTGCGAGTTAATCGGTTTTGGATTGACTACACCCCTGCTGGTGGAATCGACCAGTTTTATTCGGATATGTCTGTCTTAAATAATCAAGGAATTGAGGTTGATCGCAAGAAGATTTTTGTCAACCAACCTCTGCGCTATCATGGCGTCACTTTTTACCAAACTGATTGGGGACTCTCAGCAGTTCGTGTTCAATTCAATAACAGCCCCATTTTCCAGTTGCCAATGGTGCAATTGAACACTAATGGTGCAGGGCGCATCTGGGGTACTTGGATTCCGACAAAACCAGATTTAAGTGAAGGTGTCTCCTTAATAGCCAAAGATTTGCAAGGTATGGTGTTAATTTACGACGCCACTGGAAAGTTAATTAATACTGTACGTAGCGGAATGTCTACCCAAGTTAATGGCGTGAGGCTGAAAATTGTGGAGGTCGTTGGCAGCACTGGTTTACAAATTAAAGCCGATCCTGGCATTCCCATTGTTTACACAGGCTTTGCTTTGTTGATGTTGGGTGTAGTAATGAGTTACTTCTCGCACTCACAAATTTGGGCATTGCAAACAGGCGATCGCTTGTATGTCGGTGGTAAAACTAATCGCGCCCAAGTTGCTTTTGAGCAGGAGGTTTTGGAAATTTTGGATCGATTGAGTTCACAGCCTGAAGGTGGTAAAGGAGTTAACACTACAGAATCTTTGGCATCCAATCTATAAGTTTAATAGGTAGGGTTAATGCTCAAAGATGGCTACAACTTCAAATAAATATATAGATGGGCTTTTCTTCGATATACAATAAATTACTCTACTTCCATAACTCAAAATACACATTGGGGAATTGCTAGGGCTATTCATTACAACGTTGAAACTAAATATTTGTATGTCTGCTCAACTTCAATCTCAGCGACGGGCTAGCCTTCTACCACTCATCGCTGTCTCGTTGAGTATCGCTTCTTGCACTGCTGATAGTAGAAGTATGAAGACTGTCTCTGTTGTTGGTGCTGGAGCAAGTTTTCCCGCACCGTTGTACCAGCGCTGGCTTACAGATTACAATCAGCAAAATCCTCATGTGGAAATTAACTACCAATCGCTAGGCAGTAGCGTTGGAGTGCAACAGCTTATCGATGGTACTGTGGACTTTGCAGCCAGTGATGTGGGAATTACAAGTGAACAAGCAGCTAAGGTAAAAAGGGGAGTAATTGCTTTACCTATGACTGCCGGTTCGGTAGTGCTAGCTTACAATCTCTCAAATATACCAACTGGTCTGAGGCTATCACGTCAAGTCTACGTAGATATCTTTTTAGGAAAAATCACAAATTGGAACGATCCGAGAATAGCTACAGCTAATCCTGGGGTAAATTTGCCGAACCTACCAATTAAAGTTGTACGCCGATCTGATGGTAGTGGTACTACCAGTGTCTTGACACAACATTTAAGTGCTATTAGCCCGGAATGGAAGAGCAAGGTCGGGGCTGGTAGATCTATAGAATGGAAAGTAGGAATTGGTGCTAGAGGAAATGAAGGTGTTAGCGCCCAGATTCAACAGATTCCAGGAGCTATTGGCTATGTAGAGTACGCCTACGCCATCAACAATAAGCTGCCTATGGCTGCTTTAGAGAATAAGTCTGGTAATTACATCATGCCAACACCAGAATCGGTAGCTAAAACCTTAGAAGCAGTGAAGTTACCTGCCAATAGCTTGATTGCTTTTATCGCCGATCCTACAGGTGACCAGTCTTATCCGATAGTCACTTACAGCTGGTTTTTAACTTATGGCAAATATCAAGACCCAGCTAAAGCCCAAGCACTGAAAAACTTTATTAACTGGGCTGTAACTGAGGGGCAAAAATCCAGTTTAGAACTCGGATATATTCCTTTGTCTAAACAAGTTGTAGTCCAAGTGCAGTCTGCCACTAAGAAGATTACACAATAAAAAGTATTATTAGTTAAATCATCTCAAACGCAGACTCTGGTACAGACAGTTTCCGTCTGTACTATTTACTGATGAGATTGCTTCTGATGCCGTACCTCGACAACTGTATGCACATTGCCACGAGGAGTGAAATCTGCTTTCACCGTGACTTCTAAAGGATCACAAGCTGCTATAAAATCATCCAAAATTTGATTGGCAGACTCTTCGTGAGAAATGTAGCGATCGCGGTAACTGTTAATGTAAAGCTTTAATGCCTTTAATTCTACTACGCGCTCATCTGGTACGTAGCTAATATAAATCGTGGCAAAATCAGGATACCCAGAAAACGGGCATTTACAAGTAAATTCCGGCAAAGTAATGTTAATGTCATATCGCCTTCCGACACGGGGATTGGGAAATGTAATGAGTTGTCCTTCCGCAATCTCGCGTTCGCCATACTTCATTTCTTGGATTGGCGAGGATATAGTTTCGGGTAATTTGTCAGTTGTCATTTGTCAGTTGTGAATATTTTCTTTACTCAACACTCAACACTCAGCACTCATAACTACTCTTTCTCCCAGTCTGGACAATTATTATCATCCCAGCCGTGAGGATGCATGGCACAGACTAATAAGTTACCGCCATAAACTTGACCGTGGTAGTTACTGCAACCAATGCAAGCAGGATTTTTTTCTTGTGTGGGTTCAACTGGATATGGAAAAGCTGGATCTACATCTGCCACTACATCTTCTAGTTCCCAGTAAACTTCCAAAATTGGTTCAGTTAAGTCATGTAAATACTGGTCAACTTCAGTGGCAATTGTATTTTGTACTTGTTCAGTAAATTCTTCTGTCAGCTCAAAAAAGGCGTCTACCATTTCGCCCATTTCTACGAAGAAGTGCTCTACTTCATCAGCCACTGTCTCTATGATGTCCATCAAATCCTTTTGCCACTTTTCCATAAACTTGATGCCTCTACTGGCGATAAATAGAGCGCTCAGTGCTTCTTAAATTCAAGCACTAGAGTATACCCTAGGCAAAGTATATTCAACAATTTGCTGTGTCTTGTACTATGAAGAAACTTTTACTAGGTACTGCTTAATATGATGGTTTATTTTTACCCATCACGTTGTAGTCTTTTTAACTCTTCTTGCAGTTCTAGCACCTGTGCCCGCAATCCATCTACATCTTCATCTTCGGTTAACTCTTCTTTGTAAGTCAACTCTTCATCTTCCTCTAAGATTTCGATGCGGCGAGGTTCAGCAGGTGGTGTTTTGTCTGTGGCTGCACCAGATGTTGGTGGCTGTTGAGCTTGCTTCATCATATCTTCAACGAAGCGACGGGCTTCATCTGCGGTCATTTCGCCCTTTGCCACCATTTCATCTGCCAGTTTTTGGACTTGCGATCGCAGTTCGGCTAATTTTCCCCCTGCTTTCTCACCCGCGTAAGAAGCCAACCCAACACCGAGGTAAAAAGCTTTTTGAACAATATCTCCAAAACCAGCCATTGCTGCTGAACGCTCCTAACAAATAGGGCGACCCGGAGACTACGCCTACCACAAGCATCCCGTATTGCTGCTACCTTCCGGTCCTGACAAGATTTGGGCGTTGAAGTCGCATAGATCCAGGTCTATAAACAGCATAACATTAAAAATCAGTAATTGAATGTTATTCAATTACAATTCGCCATTCGTGCAGTTGATATTTAACACAACCGTTTTGCACTAATGGGTCACGTGCCACGATCGCTTGTGCTTCGTCCATTGATACCGCCTCAAACAGCATCATGCCGCCGCCCCGTTCCGCCCAATACCCTGTTCTGGCTTTGTGTCCTTTAACAATCAACTCCTGAACGTAAGCTTTATGGGCAGGTACGTATTGGTCAAATGTAGGTTTATCGACTTTGCCTTCTTCAATCTTCACAAACCAAGGCATTTGCTTGCGACCTCTCAAATTCTTATGCTCTAATATTTTCAAGGATCACAGTGCTGAAAACAGTTTAAAAAGTTGAATTCCTCAAAAAGCCGCTTTTTTATTGCCCTGTTACCACCGCAAGACATTCAAGATTACGCTAACCAAATCAAGCAGTACTTTGCGGAGAATTACGCCAGTCAGCACGCGCAAAAGTCTCCACCACACATTACCCTGCAACCGCCTTTTGAATGGGCAGATAGCGATGTGTCAAAATTAGAAGCATCCATAAGGGAGTTTGCTAGCCAAAAACAGCCATTACCTATTACACTCAGCGGATTTGCTGCCTTTGCGCCCCGTGTCATATATATAGATGTAGTGAGAAGTCAAGAACTGTTGAGCTTGCAAGGAGATTTAATGGTGTATGTAGAAGCAAGTTTGGGGATTGTGGACAAAGTTGGCAAAACCCGCCCTTTTGCTCCCCACATGACGGTTGCATTTCGAGACTTAACACGCCAAAACTTTAAAGCTGCTTGGCCGGAATTTGAGCAACGTCAGTTGCATTTTGAGTTCACGGCTGACAAACTAACGCTGTTAATTCACGACGGTAGGCGTTGGAATATCAAATCAGAGTTTGCTTTTTTGGCTGGTGTCGGCTGAGTATATCTTTAATAGGTTCTGTATTACAAAAATTTCACCACTTTACAAACTCAAACCGAGCTTAAATTTGATCAGCCAGCTTTAGCGATAGTCAAGTTTTCCCGATCCCATGTATACCCAACGATATCAATAGTTAGCAGCGATCGCTTATTATCCATCTGCAAAATTTTGTCCAGAAATATACTTTTATCTAGACTTTGTTGGCGTAAATACCACTGCTCATCTTGAAACAATAAATAGTCAGTTCACTCAGTCTATTATGGGGACACGTAGGGATGAGGTGGCTGACGCTTTTAAAACAGATGAGGTAAACAAATGGGACGTATATTTCTTTCAGCGGGACATAACCTTGGTAAAGGTGGAGTTCAATCCGATCCTGGAGCACCGACAGTTTTGGGAACTACAGAAACTAATGAAATGATCAAAACCCGTGATTTATTAGTGCGTGAACTGGAATTTCGGGGGGTGAAGAAAGACCAAGATTTGTTCTCTGTCCCTGACACCATTGACCTCAAATCAACGCTGAACTGGATTAATGATCGCGCCCGTTCTGGTGATGTGGCTTTAGAACTTCACGGTAATGCTGGCCCTGCTTCTGCGCGGGGAGCAGAAATTTTCTATATTGATGGTAACCCTCAGAGAAAAAGAGATGCAGAGTTGATTTTAAATACCCTTATTGAGGCAGTTCCTGGGCTACGCAGTCGAGGAGCCAAGCCGGATACAATAAGTCAGCACGAAAGAGGATTAGCCTTTTGCCGACAACTAAGGATATCCTCTCTCCTCATAGAGTTGTGTTTTCTATCTAATGATGAGGACATGAAGCTTTTGAACGAGCATCGTGACAAATTTGCCAAAGGGCTTGCAGATGGTTTGATGAAGTGGAGCAACCAGACAGGCGATATCCCAGATTCTTTCCCAAGCATCGATATTGAAATTAAGGGTCAGATCCATCAAAATAAAGGTATTCTGGTTAATAATAATTCCTTTATTCCGGTTGATTTAGTTGCACCCTTAAGTATTGACTTGACTAAGCTGCCAGATGCTCGCCGCCTTAAGCATGGCAATATTGATTATGTCAGAGCCATCGATCTTCAACAATTGAACGTGTCAGTCGCCTGGGATAATCAGATAAAAAGATTGATTCTTAATTAGGGCTTGCTCTTGGAAGTTTCCAAAAAAATACTTTCACAAGAAAGCACCCTAATATCGTAAAGGGAAGATGGGCTTTATCCATCTTCCCTTGTTTTCTTGAAAAATAATTAGTCGCCTTTCCTATTTACCGTTTGGACGTTGAATTATAGTTTCTATTACCCGCCGTTTTGCTTTCGGATCAATACCCACCAAACGCAGGTACTCGCCGCTATATTCAACTAGGCATGATTCTAAAGCTGAGATTGCATCTGAGTGTGCATCAATATGGGTATTAAGACAACTTTGCCAAGCACCAGTGCGGAAGCGGCGTTCATCCACGTGTTCAATACTAACTTTGTAACCCTGAGACAAAATTTGTCTGATCTGTTCTTGCGTTTCTAAAGTCAAATGCGGACTTGATACTTCGTGTTTTTGGGAACCATTAGTGGTTGCGCCTTGATTTGCACCATTGGTTGGAGGCTGAGTTGTTGGTGTCACCGCAGTAGGTGGCGCAGCTTGATAATTTTTGCCGCGATTTAGGCGATTGTACTCATCAACCAACTGAGAATTTTCCACTCGTTTTTGTTCACCAACGAGGAAGTTACCAGACTCGATTAAATGAGACAGGCTGAAATCTGGCTTTTTAAATTCTGGTGGCCCTTCAGTGCTGTTAACCACATTCAAGGATACCCGCTCAAAACCTACTTTATGGATGTAGTTGCGGATTTGTTCGTCATAAATGCGCGATCGCAAAGCGCTAAAAAAGTCAATTGACTGGTTGACAAATTTATCAACTAGTTGTTCAACTTCCTTCTGTGACAGTCCATCCGGTTCAAAAATCCCTTTGACAATTCCCACCTTATCGTCTCGGTTTGGTTCCCAGTAAAATTTCTCCATCCGTCCATCCCGAATTAACGGTGCATAGAGAGTGGAAAAATCATTACCTGTGACAATAATTGGCACACGATGTAAAGGCGTGGAATCATAGCTTCCAGGCAACTGTACATCTGTGGGATTATCAGCAATATTCATTAGTGTGGCATTCACCAACTGCGTATTTACAGTATATTGAGTGCCTTCATCAAAGCGTCCAGCCCCCGCATCTAAATCGTTAATCATCAGTACACACATTTTGCCGCGTACTTTGATCAGTTCTGCTGTTTCCCGGTAGCGCAGCCGAATCAACCGCGCTGGATCTCCTGCATCTGGACTTTCCAATTCACCGCCAGATATGTGAGTCACTTCGATACCCATTTTCTCGAAGACTAATTGACATTGAAATGTTTTGCCTTCTCCTTTGCGTCCGTGAATACCCAAAATCACGGGAACTCTCACGCCGGGAAGTTTCAAGAAATTTTTGGTAATGTGGACAGCCAGTTTGTCCAGAAACCGGGGAGCAATATAGTAACTCATGAAATTATTTTTGCCTGGGACTTATTAAAATAATGCTAAGTTTTTTTGTGTCTATTTTACATTTATCTTTTGGTAGAAAGGGATGGCTAACTACCACAAACGCTGCATTGGATATGCACCAAAAATTTTATCATCACTGAGTATAAGTATGTTTTCCGCTATTGACTGTCAATTGCAGTTACTTAAGAATGTTTTGATAGACGGTGCAAAAATTCTTGATGTTCTTGAGAGTTCAACCCTTGTTGTAGCGCTGTTAAAACCTGTGCCATTTCCCCTCTTAACAATGCAGCTACATCCAACCACAAACCAGGAAAAATATGACTTTTGATAATATTATTAGGATCAGCATCTAATGCTATATATTCACCGTTTTCTAAAGTAAACCAATCAATTTTATTCTCAAAAACCTGCCAAACAATATATTCTTGAACACCATTACGGCGATATACCCGTTTTTTATCATACAAATCATTAGCAGCACTACTAGCTGCAACTTCTGCGATTAATTCTGGTGCGCCTTCTACGTAATCATCATCACTAATATGTGTTTGTCCACCAAATTGTTCGTCAATTAACAGCAGGACATCCGGTTGGAATTCGTTATCTAAATCTAAGCGGACTGTAGCATTGTCACCTAACTCTACGCCAGGAGTGGCAACTTTATAATTTCCTAACCAAATAATCAAGTCTCCATGAGGTTTTCCATGACTTTTAAACCGTAAGGGTGATGCCATGTATACAACTCCTTCGATAAGTTCTGCTTTTTTAGTATTTGGCATGGCATGATAGCGGCGTTCAAATTCACGGCGAGTGAGGCGATCGCCACTTTCCAAGGGTGGAATTCGTGCATTTTTGTTAAAGCTTGGTTCTACCGATGTTGTCATTGACAAATTCCTCAAAGGAGTATTGCTACATCTAGTATAGGAAATTCTTATCTAAACCAATTTAACCAAGCATCCCAGTTTTCTACAATTTGAGCAAATTCTGCATAACCTCCAGCTTTGGGATGCACACCGTCATTGGCTTTTGCCTCATCAATCCAAATATTTGATTTTTCTAATATCGGAAACACATCCAAATAAGGGATATTTAATTCCTTACAAACGAAAGCAAACTGTTTAGATAAATCGCTAGTTCTCTTTTTTCTCTGAGGGTCTTCTTGTTCTGTATATGGTGCTGGGCCAATCATCAAAACAGGATATAACTGTTGAGCTTCACTTAAAATTTTTCGGGCATTTCTAATCGAATCTATAAGATCCACACGAGTTTTACCATTTTCTACTGTTGTGTCATTTAGACCGAAAGAAAATACAACTCTGCCATAATGCTCTTTGGGTAGACGAGCTGAGACTTCCTGTAACCAACGCTTTTCTATATCAGTACTCGTATCCCGTCTAATTCCTAAATTATAGTAGGTAATATCATAACCTTTTTTATTAGCATTAACGCATAGCCTCCCTGTCCAACCAAGATACTCAGGGTCACCAGTACCGTTAACAAAAGAGTCACCAACAAAACAAATTCTAACTTCTGGTAGAGCTATTGAATTCATTTTAGAAATCTAGTTATGTATTGTGAGAATCAAGCATAATATTATGTTCATTTAAATAGCCATAACTAAAACATTTGTAGTTAGAGCTTCAGCCCTTAATTTGAAGTCTAATACTAAATTTCATTAAAGAAGAGAGGTAGTTAATTCTACCTCTCCTATGTAAAGTAAATTTAAAAGGTATCAGACAAAAGAAATTTTCTTTTTACTTTTACCTTCTCTGTTTTTTAGTATCTGTTGGGTTTGTGAACGATAAAGCTGAGAACTTGGCACTGCTTGATGTTATCAAAACCCACAACGCGGATATAGCAGTTGCTATATTGAGAACGGCAAGATTGAACTTCGTTCAGTACTTCTTGAGTAGATTTAGCGCCGAACAAAGGCAACTTCCACATTGTCCAGAATAATTCAGTTGGTTCAGAAGTTTCGTTAAACTCAACTGCTGGAATGTAACCTTGGTTTAGGATGTACTGGATCTGCTTGGCAATTTGAGCGTCAGACAGGGGGGGAAGGTAGGAAAGGGTTTCGTAACGACGCTCTTTTGGTAGAGTTTGCATAGCTGTTGGTAATGGGTTGCGATTTTTTATGACTACGTTGAACGACTAGCTCGATAGGTTATCCAAATTCGGATCTGAGCTTGTTTGCTGTTCTGGTTGCAGACTGGGGTTTGATGTATCTATTTGTGTGATGCGTTCTAAATGCTGGCGACGCTGTTCCATATTGGCTTGCTTAATGCCAGCATGAACCATTTCCGGTAAAAATTCTATGATTTCCTCCGCAATGTGTTCTCTGACAGTCATAATCCGCAATGCCAAATCTGGCTTTTCCCGGAACAGTTGCTCAATGTATGCTTCTCCATCTTGTATTTTGTTGGCGGAAAAGTTTTGCAACCAAATTGCCAATGGAGGATTAGTTTCGCCTAGCTGTGCCAGTACTGTCCTTAGTGCCTGATAAGTCAGGTAACTTTGGAGAGTCTTAGCTGTGTCTTTCGCAATTTGCTTGAGATTCATGCTTGACCCCAGCCTTTAAAGTATGAAGTACGAAGGATAAAGGATGAAATAATTGAAGTAATTTGAACTTCAGCCTTTATCCTTACCACCTTCAGCCTTTATCAGACGGTATCCATGGCCTCGAATTCAAACTTGATTTCTTTCCACAGTTCGCAAGCTACGGCCAGTTCAGGAGACCACTTAGCAGCTTCACGGATAACATCGTTACCTTCACGAGCCAAGTTACGGCCTTCGTTACGAGCTTGGATACAAGCTTCCAAAGCTACACGGTTAGCGGTTGCACCAGGTGCGTTACCCCAGGGGTGACCGAGGGTACCACCACCGAATTGTAGAACGGAGTCATCACCGAAGATTTCTACTAGTGCGGGCATGTGCCATACGTGGATACCACCGGAAGCAACTGCCATTACACCAGGCATAGAAGCCCAGTCTTGGGTGAAGTAGATACCGCGAGACTTGTCTTGTTCTACATAGTTTTCGCGCAACAGGTCAACGAAGCCCATTGTGATTCCACGCTCACCTTCGAGCTTACCAACCACTGTACCAGTGTGGATGTGGTCACCACCAGACATCCGCAGGGTCTTAGCCAAAACACGGAAGTGGATACCGTGGTTCTTTTGACGGTCAATAACAGCGTGCATTGCACGGTGAATGTGTAGCAGAATACCATTATCACGACACCAACGAGCCAAGGTGGTGTTAGCGGTGAAACCTGCGGTGAGGTAGTCGTGCATGATGATGGGCATTTTGAGTTCTTTAGCGAACTCAGCCCGCTTCAGCATTTCTTCGCAGGTGGGGGCAGTAACGTTCAGGTAGTGACCTTTGATTTCGCCGGTTTCTGCTTGAGCTTTGTGGATAGCTTCAGCAACGAACAAGAAGCGATCGCGCCATCTTTGGAATGGTGCGGAGTTGATATTTTCGTCGTCTTTGGTGAAGTCCAAACCACCGCGCAAACACTCGTACACAGCGCGTCCGTAGTTCTTAGCGGACAGACCCAATTTGGGTTTAATGGTACAACCCAGCAAGGGACGACCATATTTGTTTAATTTGTCACGCTCAACTTGGATACCGTGAGGAGGCCCTTGGAAGGTCTTCAGGTAAGCAACAGGAATCCGCAAGTCTTCCAGACGTAGCGCCCGCAAAGCTTTAAAACCAAACACGTTACCTACAATAGAGGTCAACATGTTGGTTACGGAGCCTTCCTCAAACAAGTCTAGAGGATAAGCAACGTAGGCAATGTACTGATTGTCTTCACCAGCAACAGGTTCGATGTCGTAGCAACGACCTTTGTAGCGATCTAGGTCGGTGAGCAAGTCTGTCCATACGGTAGTCCAAGTACCAGTGGAAGACTCAGCAGCTACAGCAGCACCTGCTTCTTCGGGTGGAACTCCAGGTTGGGGAGTCATCCGGAATGCGGCAAGAATATCTGTATCTTTAGGTGTGTAATCGGGTGTGTAATAAGTCAGTCTGTAATCTTTTACCCCTGCCTGATACCCTGATTTGCTCTGGGTCTTCGTTTGAGCGTAAGACATAAATTCCCTTCCAAGAAGTCACACTTTATTACTTAACAAATCACGTCGTATGCAATTTCCCCTCACCCCGCTCTTTCCCCCTGTAAGCGGGGGTAAGATCAGGAAAATTTTTTGTTAAGGGTTGCTGATGGCAGAGGGTAGCAGTTTGTTTTCAAGAATATTTGCTGAAGTATCAAAGACATCCTCATTAGTTTTCTTGTTTTTTTAGAGGCACACGACTGTGTACTTCTATTTCTCCCTCATCCCAGGACTCAAAATTCTTTCTTATCTATTCCTCTTACCCCTCTCAACCTTCTTGGCCCTACCTAACCTCACCGCTTGGCGAGGATGGGCCTTGATCATTGCCCCTAAGGAACATCTAGGTGTATGGGCTGGCTAGCTGGCATATTTCCTTAATTTCCTTGATTTTCGGGGAATCACAAAGAGAAACTTTTACTGAGGTTTTTTTAGAGGAGTCGTGAGCGAAAGACAAAAATTGCACACCACGTAATTTGTAACTTGTCTCACAATATATCAAGAAATCAATAAGTTATACTTTGAAACTTTTTAACTTATGTATTTAAATTTGTTATTACATAAAGTTTTAAACATTTTGTTAAGAGTTATTTACAAAAACCAACCTCTAACTGTATAGACTTGGGAGGATATGGAGTTCTCTGCGGGGCGGGGTACTATGGAAACGCTTATCTGGCTTTGATTTGAGAAAAATTGCCGCTGACGTTTAAAAAATCCAACTACAGGGAACACTGAAACTACACCCAGCCATTTTGGGTAATGAACTTCTTTTAGGAGTTGGGAAAGCGAGAAAGGTTAAGGGAGAAGGGGAAACGCAATAGAATAATTCTTCCCTTTCGCCTTTACTCATTAACCCTTTCCCTACCTCTAGTAAAAGTACCTATGGCTGTGGGAATTGTTTTGAAAGGGAATGTCACCGTGATTTTGTTTCGTAAGCGTACCAGTATATTGATTACTTCTATCCTGGCCGGGTTGATAGTTCTGCCGAGTATTGGAATGGTCGTAGTGACTAATCCAGCTAAGGCGCAGAAAACTGATAGTCCTGCTCCAGCACAAAAAAAACCTGCTCTCAATTCTCCATCTCAGTCAACTCCTTCTTATCCAGCTGCTGCACCACCGCCGCGAGTAGACCCCTTGCCCGATCAGCGGGAAGCGCAAGAGCATTCGATAGAAACCGATTATCGAATTAGCAATTTGTTAGGGGATGTTACAGGCAATCTCTGGGTTGCTTCGTGGCGGGGATTGTCGCGGATTGACCCCAATACTGGCAAGATTTTAGCTCGCGTTAGTTTACCCAATGTCGCCATTAGCGCTTTAGCTCAAGATAAAGTAGGGCGCTTGTGGGTCGGAAATTATGAAGGACTGATACGAGTAGAACCTCGTACTAATGAAATCACAGCGCAAAATTTATTTTTGCCTTCTAAACGGGTTTTATCGCTGTTGGTTGACAAGCGGGGCTATTTGTGGACAGGAACTGATAACGGTTTAGCCCTTGTTAGCCCTGACCAAGGCTTAATTATGACAACGTTAAAAAATTTGCCTGGTGTCAGTGCGAATGCCTTGACTTTAGATGCTGATGGTCATCTTTGGGTCGGTACTCTTGATGGATTGGTGCGAGTAAATACCGCCAAGGCTGCGATTATGAAGCGGATCGCTGATTTACCAGGGGCGACCGTACAAGCCCTAGCGATTAGCCCTGAAGGATTCATTTGGGCGGGGATGCCGAATAATTTACTAGTTATTAACCCCAAAACTGGTGCAGTGCTGCGATCAGTAACTCGCTTACGTGGACGTAATGTTACAGCAGTGCGCTTTGCCAAAGATGGTAGTGTTTGGATCGGTACTAACAATGGTTTGTTACGATTAAATCCAAGTACAGGCGCTGTATTAGACGAAGTTACTGCACTTCCTTCAAGCCGAGTGCTTTCCCTTGCCCCTGACATTGGCAATAAATTATGGATTGGCACTAGTGAAGGTCTGGCTTGGTTAATGCCCGAAGTGGGCAGTGCAAAAACCCATCTTGCTTTTAGCCGCGCTGTGAAGTAGGGGCTGGGGATTGGGGACTGGGGACTAGGGACGAAAAAAGTTTTCCCAATACCTGATACCCGATACCCAATACCTAATCCCCAATCTAAAATTCAAAATCTAAAATCTAAAATTGGCAATGGCAGTTACCACCCAGCAATTAATTCAATGGAAACAACAGGGACGCTCAATTGTAGCGTTGACCGCTTGGGATTATACGATCGCCCAACTTCTTGACTCTGCTGGGGTGGATTTAATCCTGGTGGGTGACTCTATGGCTGTAGTTCTTGGCTATGAGACAACCTTACCAATTACCTTAGAAGAGATGCTATATCATGCTAAAGCGGTGCGCCGTGGTGTGAAACGCGCTTTAGTAGTAGTAGATTTGCCTTTTTTGACTTATCAAGAAAGTATCCAACAAGCGATGCACTCAGCTGGGTTGGTACTCAAGGAAACTGGCGCTCAAGCTGTCAAGTTGGAAGGTGGCTATCCCGCAATGGTAGAAACTGTTGCTCGTTTGGTACAAGCAGGTATCCCTGTGATGGGTCACGTGGGTTTGACGCCCCAATCAGTACATCAACTGGGGTTACGACAACAGGGGAAAACTCAAGAAGCAGGAGAGAGAATTTTAAATGAAGCGATCGCTCTAGAACAAGCAGGTGTTTTTTCGATAGTTTTAGAGCATATACCCACAGATTTAGCAATGCAGATTACGCAAAAACTAAGTGTTCCCACAATTGGGATTGGTGCGGGGCCTCACTGTAATGGGCAAGTTTTAGTAACCTCTGATGTACTTGGTCTTTCAGAAAAGCAACCACCATTTGCCAAGGTTTATACAAATCTGCGAGAGACAATTACTAAAGCTGTGCAGGATTATGCTGTAGAAGTGCGAGAGCGGAAGTTTCCACAATAGGTTTTTTCTATGTGCAAGCAAAACTGCGAATTCTATTGCTAAATCTAAATCTCCAGTTCGGGACTTTATCCGCACTCTTATACCAATTCAAAATTCGCCCATTAAAAATTCAAAATTCAGGAAGGCAGATTTGTATCTGTCACATTCTTTTTTCAATTGGTATTACAGATATTCTTACTCAGTTTTGTCTGTCGCTTTTAGCCCACATTGGCATAAGCAATTAAAATTCAAAACCTAAAGTTAATAAGTATCCTGGCTGCTGACTGTATGTAAATTAAATGTGGAACAGCTTATTAATCCAATATCATTGGCTGAGACATTTCTTGCTTAGTCTCAACTACAGTAGAAGCAGCAAGTTTTTTTAACTCTAGTTTCCAAAATCTACGTCTGTAGTTCCAAGGTTCAAATCAGACGAAGAGTGTAACAACAGCCAATGCTTACGCTTAGTCTTATTTTTGAGAACATTCACATAATTGTCAGCGTAGCGGAAAGCAGATGCACGATCATAAGCAGCGATCGCTAAAGCTTGTGAGAAAACTTTTGTCGGGATTTCAAAACCGGAAAATTTTTCCATTAAAATCATCAAATCCGCATCTGTTACAGGCAGAGTGGGTTCTTGTACCTGTTCCGGTTCATTAAAAAATATATCTTCATTTAGCGCTTTGGACATTTAACACCTCCCCAAAAGCATAAGATGCAAAGCCTGTGATGAAATTTAACTGTTGCTCACGAGTTTGTAAGTTCATTGGAAGTTCACTGCTAGAACATCCTATCTCTGCCAAAATCTGCAAACAGTAAGCACTGAGTTCAGAATAGGAAGCTCGCTCCCACTCAACAGCTACCTCTTTCGCCCTTTCCAGATTGACTCGGATCACCGTCATTACAGGGTTCGTCATAAATTTACCCTCATCAACTCGATACTTGCAGTTTTGCTTAGAACCCCATATCAGCGTAACTGTGTTATTGCTGAACTTATTTTGAGGGGATAGTAGAGCATCAGCGTAATTACGGACTATAGTTAGTAGTGATCCCTGAGATTGTCTTCTTAATTGCTACACAAAAATCATCCTGAAATATATTTCAGGTATTCTTTAGTAGTAAAAGATTTTCTCCATTAATAGTTTAATAATTAATCAATATATTTCGTATTTTTACTTACATTGATTATAGTGCTATTACTGAGCAAAATAAGCTGTAACTTCAAAACTATTGAGATACGGAATCAGCAGTTTACCAGGGTTAAGCAGAACGGAAAAGGGTTCTTAAGCTTCATTTTTGTTTACAAAACCATGTTTAGTTTTTTCCGGTTTTTATGAAAATCGGCAGAAAGCAGAAAATAGAAGGGAAGAAAGTCTTTTAGCTACTTTTTGTGTTTTACGTTTAATTGTTTCCAGCTACTGATAAGCATTTCCAGGCTCTTCATCCAAATGCAATGGCTGGATGTTCTACAGCAAATGAATAACAACTGATTGGCGAGGTTGTGATACTCACAAACGAGTATCTGAGGTGGATGAACGGAGTTCCAAGACTCGTTAATCAGTAGTTGAGGGAGATGAACGCAGTTCCAAGACTCGTTAATCAGTAGTTGAGGGAGATGAACGCAGTTCCAAGACTC
>NZ_JCACKA010000022.1:34339-136432 GCF_059505145.1 Mojavia sp. | reverse complement strand
ATGAACGCAGTTCCAAGACTCGTTAATCAGTAGTTGAGGGAGATGAACGCAGTTCTAAGACTCGTTAATCAGTAGTTGAGGGAGATGAACGCAGTTCCAAGACTCGTTAATCAGTAGTTGAGGGAGATGAACGCAGTTCTAAGACTCGTTAATCAGTAGTTGAGGGAGATGAACGCAGTTCTAAGACTCGTTAATCAGTAGTTGAGGGAGATGAACGCAGTTCTAAGACTCGTTATATCAAGTCCATCTAATTAGTTATCATAAACACTCGTGAAAACTCTCTGCGCCCACCGAAGTTTGCTCAACGGGGGGAACCCCCCTTCGGGTGAATCCTACGGATACGCTGCGCGAGCGCCAGTCACCTGCGGAGGGAAACCCTCCCGCAGTGCTGGACTCACTGCACCGCAACTTCTCTCTGCGTCTCTGCGTGAGCTTTAAGTGTAACTGTTTTGCCGGACATGATATTAATGAGTATCTGAGGCAGATGAATGGAGTTCTAAGACTCGCCGACGAGTATCTGAGGTGGATGAACGTAGTTCTAAGACTTGTCGACGAGTATTAATTTATCAAGAACCGGAGATTTTTGCAGATTTGGCTTTACCAATAGCTTTAAAGCGTTCACCCAACTGTTCGGCGAGAGTTTTTAACCCTGGAGTTTTCTTTGCGGCTGTTTTGACGTAATCATAAACTGTCAAACTGCTGCTCATGGCTTCACTACCAACTGCCAAAAGAGTATCATCTACTTGTTCGGTGAGTTGCCGCATTGAGGTTAAAAGTTCGGTGAGCGTAGTGGCTAATTGGTAATCTTGGACAAGTTCCTCAACTTTAAAACTGGCTGGGAGAATTTCACGGTTTGACTGAGCAGCAGTGACGCTATTATTAACGAAGGCTAGGCTTTTATCGCCCATTTTCACTAACTTACGCCGCTCTTCGGTGCTGAGGTTAACTAAAAAGGGTAGCTTTTTTTGGATTGTCTGTAGCGCTGCTTTAATGTCTCGGATATCTTCTGGCGAAAGAGTGCCTTTGATATTTTGATAACTCATCGTATTATTACCCTGGTATTTCTAATGGGAAAGTAGCAATAGTTGCTAAGTATATGATTCCCACAGATCAAGGTAATTGCACATTTTGTGGCAATTTAGGAGTAATTGAGGAGCGATCGCCCCAATACACCAACAGGCTGGTAGATAATAGACTATGCTAGTCCTAATTCTTTCGTGAATAACAAAATCCCCGACTTCTTAAAGAAGCCGGGGATCTAAGCCCTCAATTTTTACTTGTCTAATTCTGCCAACTTTTTCTGAGCAAACTCCCGGATTTTCTCAGGACGTTATCGCAATCGTAGAAAGCGGTTTGGCTTACGTATAAATCTAATTGCTGGCTTGCTGAACTACGAACTGGCACATGCTTGTTGATTCGTGCAGGAGGTCTAATGGTTTCAGATGCTCCCGAACTGAGGTTACATACCCTTCTAGGGTGTTGCGATACGAACAAAGTCTGACCACCCTGGCTATAAAACTTTTAGCAGGGTCATCAGGTTTCATATTTAGAGCCAGTCTCTTCTAGGGTGAGAGCACAACCTTGTCACTAACAGGGTTTGAAATCTTGAGTGCTTCTGCCTTTTCGTAAGCGCGAATTGTTGCCGGACGTGCATTAATTGTCTCAAACCAACGCTTCAGATTCGGAAAATCTTCTAGATTTTGATTTTGGCGCTCATAAAGGGCAATCCAGGGATAAGCAGCAATATCAGCAATGGAATAAACGCCAGCTACAAATTCTCTATCTGCTAGTCGTTTATCTAACACTGTATACAAGCGTCCTGTTTCTTTGACGTAGCGGTTAATGGCATAATCAATTTTTTCTGGTGCGTATTCGCTAAAGTGGTGGTTCTGTCCAGCCATTGGCCCTAAACCTCCCATTTGCCAGAATAGCCATTGTAAAACTTCTACGCGCACATCTTGAGGAATTAATTTCCCAATTTTTTCTGCTAAATATAGCAGAATTGCACCAGACTCAAAAACAGAAATTGGCGCACCTCCATTTGTCGGTTTATGGTCAACAATTGCGGGGATGCGATTGTTAGGAGAAATCTGACTAAACTCCGGCTTGAATTGCTCGCCAACCATAATATTTATAGGAATAATGTTGTAAAGAATTCCAACTTCTTCCAAGAAAATTGTGATTTTATTACCGTTTGGGGTTGGCCAATAGTATAGGTCAATCATAGGTTATTATCTCTAATTTTTGTAGTTTTTTTGCGAAATTAGACTTTTTTTGCTGCTAGTATTACACCACAAGAATTTCGGAGTAAGGACTGAAGAGCTTATTTTCAGAACGCTCTGTGCTGACTACGTACATATCTACTTCAGCTACTGCCTCCAGCTGGTTAGTTTCTTGCAGCCGTCTGCTACAAGTACATACACTAGCCTCAGTAAGCATTCCAGATTTGACGATAATCTAAAGTCACTAAACCACCTTTAGTTCCTTTAGTTGTAGTGTGGGCATTAGCCACCAAAACCCTTACCTGGTGGGTATTTCTCACTCCAATTAATATTTACTTATATATTTAAATTGATACTAGGAATAGTTTTATGGCTCTACAAGTTCAGCCCAGCCGAAAAGAACCAACTGTTACTTGGGAAGCACTTCCAGCCGACTTTATTTTACCTGACGATCCAGTGGAAAATATTCAGCAACCCTCTCTCGCTGCGGCGCTTACCGATGCTTTGGGAAGCTCAGGACGCATTCAACCGCAGATGCTAATTGGCTCTAATTTTGGATTAGTAGCCACAGTCAACAAAAAAATTGTTGTCAAAGCACCAGATTGGTTTTACATCCCGCAAGTGCAACCTGTGACCGCTGATGTAATTCGCCGTAGTTATACCCCAAATTTAGAAGGTGCTGCTGTTGCTGTGGTGATGGAATTTCTTTCAGACACAGAAGGTGGAGAACTATCAGTTCGCTCGACTCCACCCTACGGTAAACTCTATTTTTACGAACACATTCTCAAAGTTCCAACCTACGTCACCTACGATCCTTACGAACCTAGCCTAGAAGTACGGTGCTTGCAAAATGGACAATATACTTTGCAGCCAGCAGATGCAAATGGACGTTACTGGATTCCTGAGTTAGAGCTGTTTCTCGGAATTTGGCAAGGTGAAAGATTGTGCCAAACGATGAATTGGCTGCGGTGGTGGAATAAAGAAGGAAATTTGCTGTTGTGGAGTAACGAACAAGCTGAACAAGAACGCCAACGTGCTGAACAAGAACATCAACGCGCTGAACAAGAACGCCAACGTGCTGATATATTAGCAGCTAAGTTACGTGAGCTAGGTGTTGACCCTGATGCGATCGCATAAAGGGATAAAGGGAATAATAAGCAAAACAATTATTGTATCCCTCAGCGACTACCCGAACTTTAGAAAGATGCACCTGAGGTTGGGTAACAGCACCGAGATTCCATGAAACAGCAAAAAAATCAATTCAGTCATCTCACAGCGATAGAAAGAACTAACCTGTCATTTCCTGCACAGTTTTTATTAAATCAAAACCTGCTTCAAGGCAAAATACTAGATTTTGGTTGTGGTTTTGGCAATGATGTGAAGATATTGCGCCAAAAAAGCTTTGATATTACAGGCTATGATCCTTATTATTTTCCCCAATATCCTCAAGATAAATTCGATACCATAATTTGCTTTTATGTTTTAAATGTTTTGTTTCCTGAAGAACAAGCAAATGTTCTCATGGAAGTATCGCACTTACTAAATCCAGGAGGGAAAGCTTATTATGCCGTGAGGAGGGATATTAAAAAAGAAGGCTTTAGAGAACATTATGTCCATAAAAAGCCTACATATCAGTGTATTGTCAAATTGCCCTTTCATTCAGTTCATTTAGATGATTATCGTGAATTTTATGAGTATAGTCACTATAATCACCAGCGAAATTCGTCTAATAACTGTATATTTTGCAATCCTTATAAAAGTCTCAAACTATTAACCGAATCAGCTACTGCTTATGCCATGTTTGATGGTTATCCTATAAGCAAAGGTCATGTTTTGGTTATTCCTAAACGCCATGTTAGCAATTATTTTGACCTACCATTTAAAGAGCAATCTGCTTGCTGGTTTATGGTAAACAAAGTACAGGAGATTCTGAAAGCAGAATTTGCACCTGATGGCTTTAATGTCGGAATGAACATTAATCGAGAAGCAGGCCAAAATATGATGCACGCCAGTATTCATGTCATCCCTCGTTACAAAGGTGATACTGTCGGTGCTAAAAGTGGAATCAGAAACGTTATTCCTAAAAAGAAATAATTTTTTAACTAAACATTTTGCAACAGTGGTAAAAACTGAAGTTACTGCAAGTGCATAAATCTGAAAACTCTACAAAATCTGTTCCTAAAAAGAGTTAAGCAAGATTATCAGGATCTATTCCCAACGCCCTTAATTGTTCCGCCATCCTTTGGGCGCGTTGTTCTGCTTGTTGAGCGCGTTGTGCTTCTTGTTGAGCGCGTTGTTCTGCTTGTTGAGCGCGTTGTGCTTCTTGTTGAGCGCGTTGTGCTTCTTGTTGAATTTGTTCTTTTGGCGTAGGGTAACGCTTCCCCTCGGAGTCATACCAATACATCCATTCCCGCGTTACTCCGCAATAGTTTCCGCGTTCGCAGCCAATTCCTAAGCCAATTTCTGGTAGCCAAACAGGATTTCCTGGCTGTAATTCATACTTACCATTAACTAACTTATGCACTTCTAGATGCGGTTTGCGGCGACGACGGGAAGAATAAATTACGTAGTAAAGTACGCCTAATTCCGCATATTGATCTAATTTAGTAGTGTATTCTTTACGATAATTTTGGGAAACAACTTCTAGCACTAAAATGGGTAGAACGTTTTCATCCCACAGTACATAACTGGGGCGCAGTTCCTCATCATAAAATCGCTCTACCCCTAAACTCAAAAACCCATCAGGCACAATTGGTGGTTCATCAGGGTGATAATAAATACCCATATCTACCCCGAAAAACCAGTCCATGCGTTCTGCCCAAAGTATCAACAGTATTGCTTTGAGCAAGCCTGGTATTAATTCTTGTAGTTCATTATCCACAGGGGTTTCATCAGAGTCGGGTAGTTCTTCGGCAGAAGGCAAGTACCTCGGCAGGTTGTAGTTTAACATGGCTAGTTTCCCCAAAACTCACAAAAATTATAGCGATTTGTTGAGGGACGTAGTGATTTTTGATAATTACCAAAGCTGTAGTGATTGTCTAGAAGTTAAGCGATCGCACTGACTCTTAAACTTAAGGTAAGGTTTGTATCAACTTACCTCTTGATAGGTGAACAAAGTTTATCAGTGTTTGAAGAGATAAATACTACAATGACTGCTATAAATAATCCACCAATAGCGATCGCCACTTTGGGTTAGGCTAACAGTATCTACTCAACCCCCAAGAAATTTATGTAACTCTTAACTATTAATAAAGGTATTGATTTTTAGCACTACTGATGGTTTATATTTACCCAAAGGTGGCGCAAGCAGCCACTTATCTTCAAACACAGGAGGCCGCGCCACAGTACCCCCATAACTGATGCATACCCTGATTGCAAAGTGTCAGTTGAGGTTAAGTTGACATTAAAATAAACAATTTTTGCTGAATTGCGACGGATAAAGACTAAACTTAAAAGTCTTGTGCAGCAAAACCTGTAGCTTTAAATAAAGTAATTATGTCCAAGGTTCTCGTCTCCGATCCTATTGACCAGGCTGGAATTGACATTCTTTCCCAGGTTGCTACTGTTGATGTCAAAACAGGTTTAAAACCAGCAGAACTGGTACAAATCATTGGTGAATATGACGCGTTAATGATTCGTTCTGGTACACGCGTCACCCAAGAAATTATTGAAGCTGGCACGCAGCTAAAAATCATCGGTCGTGCAGGTGTGGGTGTGGACAATGTAGATGTCCCTGCGGCCACACGTCGGGGAATTGTAGTAGTCAATTCTCCTGAAGGTAACACGATCGCTGCTGCTGAACACGCGATCGCTATGATGTTGGCTATGTCTCGTCACATCCCCGATGCTAACGCTTCTGTTAAACAGGGTGAGTGGGATCGCAAAACTTTTGTTGGTGCGGAAGTTTATAAAAAAACTCTCGGTATCGTCGGTTTGGGTAAAATTGGCTCCCATGTTGCCGCTGTTGCTAAGTCCATGGGGATGAAGTTGTTAGCTTTTGACCCCTTTATCTCTACTGACAGAGCAGAACAAATTGGCTGTCAGTTAGTGGATTTAGATTTGCTCATGCAGCAAGCAGACTATATTACACTGCACATCCCCAAAACCCCAGAAACCACCCATCTCATCAACGCCAAAACCCTGGCAAAAATGAAACCTACTGCCCGCATAATTAACTGCGCTCGTGGTGGGATTATTGATGAAGCGGCTTTAGCAGTAGCGATTAAAGAAGGTACAATCGCTGGTGCAGCCTTAGATGTGTTTGAGTCAGAACCACTAGGCGAATCAGAGTTGCGATCGCTAGGTAAAGAAATCATCCTCACTCCTCACTTAGGAGCATCTACTACAGAAGCTCAAGTGAATGTCGCCATAGATGTTGCTGAACAAATTCGGGATGTTCTTTTAGGACTACCAGCACGTTCAGCTGTTAATATTCCTGGACTCGGCCCCGATGTGTTGGAAGAACTCAAACCTTATATGGAGCTAGCTGAAACTCTAGGTAATTTGGTAGGACAGCTAGCTGGCGGACGGGTGGAATTACTCAACGTCCGGTTGCAAGGCGAACTAGCAACCAACAAGAGCCAGCCTTTGGTGGTAGCATCCCTCAAAGGACTACTTTACCAAGCCCTGCGGGAACGGGTAAATTACGTCAATGCCAGTATCGAAGCTAAAGAACGAGGCATCCGAGTGATTGAAACGCGAGATGCATCTGTACGTGACTATGCAGGTTCGCTGCATTTGGAAGCTACAGGTACTTTGGGTACTCATTCGGTCACAGGTGCGTTGTTGGGTGAAAAGGAAATTCACCTAACCGATGTTGACGGTTTCCCAATTAACGTCCCCCCCAGCAAATATATGCTATTCACCCTGCACCGTGATATGCCAGGGATTATCGGCAAACTCGGTTCTCTACTCGGCAGCTTTAATGTAAATATTGCCAGTATGCAGGTAGGTCGGAAAATCGTCCGTGGTGATGCGGTGATGGCTCTGAGCATAGATGATCCCTTACCAGAGGGCATTTTAGCTGAGATTATCAAAGTGCCTGGTATTCGGGACGCGTACACAGTAACACTATAAAGTGCTGAGTTCTGAGTTGTGAGTATGAAAATTCAGACTTTTCTGTTCTACCCAAGAATCAGGCAGAACAAAAGAAATCTTTCTCAGCACTCATGACTCAGCACTCAGCATTCAGCACTCAAAGATGGCAAAAACTTGGTGGGAATTACAGATTTTATGTGAACCAGACCTAGAAGATTCTATCTTTTGGCGACTGGAAAATTTTGGCTGTCGTGGCACAGCTAGCGAAGGCAAAGGAAATTCTTCCTTAGTAAAAGGTTATTTACCGGAATTTCAAGCACACCTATTAGATTTAGCCGCACTGTCGTTGTGGCTGCGTCAAGATGCTTTATGTGTAGGTTTGCCAGCACCTGCTTTGCAATGGCAGCTGATTCATGAAGAAGATTGGGCTACAAGTTGGAAGCAATATTGGCATCCGGAGAAAATAGGCGATCGCTTTTTGATCAATCCCGCATGGCTACCATTACCAGAAACATCAGAACGGCTGGTAATTCGCCTCGATCCAGGCGTAGCATTTGGTACAGGTAACCATGCGACAACTCAGTTGTGTTTAGAATCTCTGGAAATGCGGCTGAATCCATTACCTAAATCTTTCACTGATTTAAGTGATAAACAAGAGCCTGTGATAGTTGCGGATATTGGCTGTGGTTCTGGTATCCTTTCGATTGGAGCATTGCTACTGGGAGCAGAGAAAGCCTACGCAGTGGATACTGACCCTTTAGCAGTGCAATCCACATTTAGCAATCGCGCACTCAACGAAATTAGTCCCGAACGCTTAGTACCAGCAGAGGGAAGTGTAGATATTTTGCAGAAACTGCTTGAGAAACCAGTAGATGGTATCGTCTGCAATATTTTAGCTAATGTAATTATTGAGCTAGCTCCAGAAATGAGTGCGATCGTCAAACCCACCACTTGGGGAATTTTCAGTGGTATTTTGCTTGAGCAATCGAAAGCAGTAGCTGATACATTAGAAGAAAATGGCTGGGTAATTGCAACCTTGTGGAAAAAGAAAGAGTGGTGTTGCTTGAATGTCCGCCGTTCTTAATTTAAACCCTTTAATTTACGATAAATAAATTAAGGGGATTTGCCTGTTTCCTTTTAAAAATCTTTATTTTGCCCTGAGTACTGAATGTAATGATTTGAGTAATTCCTGTAGCGTGTAGGGCTTAGGCAGAAATGCTTGAACATCTGTACCTATAGCTACATTAAACTGAGAACTGTCGGTAAGCCCACTAGCGGCAATCATCAAGACTTGTGGATTAATTTGCTTTAACACTCGAATGGCAGTTAGTCCATCCATCTCAGGCATCATCATATCCATCAATACAACACTGATTTCATTTCGATGCTGCAAATACAGTGCGATCGCCTCAAGTCCATCATTAGCTGTGAGAACCTTGTAATTAGATTTTTCCAGTGATGTCTTAGTAATTTCTCGAATAGTAGCTTCATCATCGACAACAAGAATTAATTCTCCCTGTCCTTGAGGCAGTTCTTTATGTAAAGATGGCAACACTTGGGTTCCCAACACCGTTGGCAAGAACACTTGGAATTTAGTTCCTTGCCCAACAGCACTCTCCACAGTCAGGAAACCACCGTGGCTTTTAATAATTCCTCTTACGGTTGACAGACCAAGCCCTGTACCTTTGCTTTGCTCTTTGGTTGTGAAAAAAGGCTCAAAAATTCTCGACATCACATCAGATGTCATGCCAGTTCCCGTATCCGATACAGTAATAACACTGTAGGGGCCAACAGAGGCTTCAAGATTCATGCGGGCATAATTTTCATCAATGAAAAAATTCTCCGCACAGAGCTTTAAAGTACCACCGTCAGGCATTGCATCGCGGGCGTTGATTACTAAATTCATTAAAACCTGATGCAATTGGGTAGGATCTCCAGAAACAAGCAAAAGTTCTGGCGATATATCTACGTCAACTTCAATCGATTTAGGAAATGTTTCTTTAACAATATGCTTAACTTCTAATATCAGATGCTTGAGTTGCACCATCGTGTGCTCACCTTCCATTCCGCGGGCAAACGACAGAACTTGCTTGACCAAAGCTGCTCCGCGTTTAGCGCTGGCTTCGATTATCGTCAGCAACCGTTCCTGCTTCTCAGGTTTGAGTTGTGTTTTAAGCAAGAGTTGAGCTGAAGTAATTATTGGTGTCAGCACATTATTTAAATCATGGGCAATACCACCAGCCAAAGTACCGATGCTTTCTAGGCGTTGGGCTTGGAGAAATTGCGTTTCGAGTTGTTTTTTCTCTGTGATATCGGTATTGACAATGAGTATTGATTGAGGTTGTCCCTCAAAATCAACTACCAATGTCCAGCGACTAGAGACAATAATTTCTTTGCCTTCTTTCGTGACTTGATACAACTCACCTTGCCACGAACCACACTCAATCACAGATTGCTGGGCTTGCTGGAGTTGAGGCGAAGTTTTATGAAGAATTAGCTGATGGAGATTTTGTCCCATAACCTCAGCAGCCTTCCAGCCATACAAAGCCTCAGCGCTTTTGTTCCAGAATCGAATTTGGTTGTCTAGAGATTGGACGATAATTGCATCTGTGGCAATATCAAGCAAAGCAGCTTGCTCACGAATTTTTTGTTCCGATTTTTGGCGCTCGATGAGTTCGGTTTGGATATGCTGATACAGTTCAGATTGCTGAATGGCGATCGCTACCTGCGTTGCTAATTGCTTAAGCAAATCAATCTCCAACTGCTCCCACTGTCGTGGTTCGGAACAGTGGTTAGCCACCAGCAATCCCCATAATTTTTCCCCCTGCACAATCGGTATGACCAAGTTCGCCCTGACCTCAAGTTGAACCAGAAAATCAACATGACATTTAGAGAAACCAGCTGTGTAAATATCTGCTACAGCTTGGATGCGACCCTGCTTATAAAGTTCACGGCAAGTAGGTTCTACAAAGAAGGAATCTGTGATTTTTGTACCCAGAATAGGTGACCAGCCAGGAGCTACGGATTCTACTGTCACAGAGCCACTCCAATCTTCATTGAAACGGTAAATGAACACCCGCTCAGTTTGGAGAAACTGCCGGACTTCCGAAACTGTAGTGCTAAGAATTTCTCCCAAATCAAGAGACTGGCGGATATGTTGCGTTATTTGTGCTACCAATCGCTCTCGTTCAGCTTGCTGTCGCCAGACTTTTTCTTCATACTGGTGTGCGGTCAATTCCGCTAGTTGTACTGCCTGGCTCTGACTTTCCAGCCTCACCCTCTCTCGATAGGGGCAAAAGAAATCAGCCAAAGCAGGCTCCTCTGACAACAAAGGGGCCAAATGAGCGATCGCTTTCGGTACTAATGGTACTAAAGCCATTGCTGTGTATACTGATACCAACGCAGTTATCGCTTTAAGCAATCCTGACACCCAATAAATTGGATACCAAAGCGTCCAAACCTCCATTAAATGAGTAGTACCACAAGCAACAATAAAAGCGCCAAACAACAAAAATATCCAATCAAAGGGCAAATCTTGGCGTTGGCGTACAAAATATAGCAGTGTGATTGGGATCGAGTAATAGGCTAACGCGATCAGCGAGTCGGACATAACATGCAGCCATACCAACCCTGGCTTCCAAAGGTAACAGTGTCCGTGGGGGATAAATGGCCCAAAAGAAAATAGATTATGCCAAAATTCCGACATATTAAACTTTATTTAATAACAAGCAGATATCTTCAACAAACAGCTAAGTAGATAAATATTTAGCTAACTTCATAATAGTTTTTATGCAGCAGTAACTAATTGCTGTTAATTTGATTGATTTATGGCGTTTTCAATCTTATGGCTGAGGTTGGTAATGTGCTTGAGATATATTAAACACTTAAGCTATTGTGTTTTTAATTTGCACAATTTTATAATTTGAATTTTATTTATTGCAGTCAAATTTCTATTTATTGAAGTTAATCAATACAATCTAGATGAACTTTTGGGCATTTAATCATTATTATTACTGATAGAGACGCGAAATTTCGCGTCTCTCGGCTTCAGGCTCTTAGGGGTTGCCAAAAATTAAATTATTCATTTTGTGGGGGAGCTACAGCGTCCTTGCGGTTTCCCGACTTGTAGACAACCGTAGGGTGGTAAGACAGCGCACACAACTTCTCTCCATCCCACAAGAAAATTTGAAATATTTTTTATTTGGAAGTCCCTTAAATTATGCTTTTTAGATGTTGTACCAACTGTGGCGCTTGCATAACACCTTCAATTCGGTCTACTGGTTGACCTTGTTTAAATAGTAGCAGTGTTGGTAAGGCGTAAATTTGATACTGGCTAGCTAACTCCGTGTATTTTTCTGTGTCAATTTTGACAATACGCAGGCGGTCTTTCAGTTGAGCATTAACTTGCTCTAAAATCGGAACCATCATCTGGCAAGGGCCACACCACTCCGCGTAAAAATCTACCAACACAGGTACATCAGAACCAGACAGCATTTCTTCAAAACTGTTGAATTGTTTTTTAGTAGTCATGTGACACACACAGATTTTCTCTTATTTGTTTTTAATAGTAATGCGTGTCAAATGGAATGGCTGTAACATAATTTTGTTTTTATTGTTGCTACATTTTGCGCCTCGTTCCAAAGCTGTAACTGTCTATTAAGTTAGGTCGGATCTCAATTCAAAATCCAAAATTCTATCAGTTACAGGTACGAATCGCCATAAGATAATTAGCGCGGTGATTCAAAACCTGAGGAATAGTTCATGGAAGTCTTGAGCGAAAATTTGCAAAGCTTGCGAGGAAAAGTGGCAGTTATTACTGGTGCTTCGCGGGGAATTGGGAAAGCGATCGCACTAGAATTAGCCACACTAGGAGCTAATGTAGTTGTCAACTATGCCAGTTCCAGCGCTGCTGCTGACAACTTAGTTGCAGAAATTACAGCAGCTGGGGGACAGGCGATGGCACTACAAGCTGACGTTTCTAAAGTCGATCAAGTAGACACACTGTTTAATACCGTCATCGACAAGTTTCAGCGCATCGATATTTTAGTGAATAATGCAGGTATTACCCGCGACACACTACTGTTGCGGATGAAGCCAGAAGACTGGCAAGCGGTAATTGACCTCAATCTTACTGGTGTTTTCTTATGTACGCGTGCTGCAAGTAAAGTCATGCTCAAGCAACGTTCTGGGCGCATTATCAATATTGCCTCCGTTGCTGGTCAAATGGGCAACCCTGGTCAGGCAAACTACAGTGCTGCTAAAGCAGGCGTCATCGGCTTTACCAAAACCGTTGCCAAAGAACTTGCTTCGCGCGGGATTACTGTTAATGCTGTTGCTCCTGGTTTTATCGTTACTGATATGACCAGTAATCTCAAATCTGAAGAAATTCTAAAATATATCCCTCTAGGTCGCTATGGTCAACCAGAAGAAATCGCTGGTATGGTGCGCTTTCTCGCCGCCGATCCTGCTGCTGCCTATATTACGGGACAAGTGTTTAACGTTGATGGTGGTATGGTGATGGCATAGAAAGTGCTGAGTGCTGAGTGCTAAGGAGGTTAAGAGATTTATGGGTCTTTCTTTATATACAATTTAAAATTCACAATTTAAACCTGAAAACTCAGAACTCACAACTCAGCACTCACGACTGCTGCCGCATTCTTTGCCAAACGGTAAAGCCTAAAGGAATGAAGATACTAATAATAGTAGCGAGCATCACTACTAAGGTCATGCCTTGGACTCTCATCGCCAGCAAGTTGCAAACTAAGGTAACTGACCAAAGGGTGAATGCAGCATGGCGTTGAGAGAATCCCCAAGCAAGCAAGCGGTGATGGAGGTGATCTTTGCCTGGAGTACTAAGGGGGTTTTTTCCTGCCATTAGCCGACGTACAAACACTTGAGTAGTGTCTAACACTGGTAACAGCAAAAATAAAACTGTCGGTACAAGAGCAACAACTGTGTTTTGTTGTAGGTTTCCTAAAATACTGGTTGCCGCTAACACATAGCCAAAGAAGTAGGCTCCAGCATCACCCATAATAATGCGTGAGGGATGGAAGTTGTGGCGCAAAAAGCCTAGCGCCGCACCCCCCAAAGCTCCCAACACTAAGGTCGCCGCCGCACGATTAGGAAACTGAGCAGAAACTGCTAACAAACTCATAGCAGTAATAAAACTGACGCCTCCTGCTAACCCATCCATACCATCCATCAAATTGATGGCATTGGTAATACCTACTACCCACAATACTGTCAGCAATGTTGATAGTAGGGAATCGATGGGTGTACCAAGAGGAACCGTAATACTGATCCCATTGGCAACCAATAACAATGCCGTAATAATCTGTGCCCACAAGCGAACAGAGGGGGGTAAGCCGAATTGGTCATCAATAAAACCAACCAGCACTAAAATAGAACCCCCCAAGAGAATCGTCAGTACTTGAGCTAATACGCTTTGGATCTCAATTGGTCTTAAGAGGCTAGCTAGTACCAGTGCCGCAATCACACCCGCGTAAATTGCCAAACCCCCTGCATTAGGCAAAGGTTCTCGGTTGAGCCGCCGGGCATTTGGTTGGTCAGCCCAACCTACCCGCAAGGCAAATTTGCGTACTATTGGAATTAAACGCCAAGTTACTAGCCAAGCCAAGATAAACGTAAATACTACTGCCAACCAGCCGGAGCCGCTAGGGTCGGCAATACCAAGGGGCTTAAGGGAGTTGTATAGATTCATCTCCCAATTCAACCATTACTATCTGCATCTAATATGAGCATCAACTGTATATTAATCAATTTTTTTATTTCCATTTGTAATCTGAGTTGTTTGAAGAATTAGCACTCTTGCCCTGTGAGTGCTAAATTGTCTAATGGAAGCGCTTGAGAAATAAAACATGGCAAAGATTATTGCATTTGATGAGGAATCGCGGCGGGCCCTAGAACGGGGTGTTAACGCTCTTGCCGATGCCGTAAAAATCACCTTAGGGCCAAAAGGTCGCAATGTTCTTTTAGAAAAAAAATTCGGTGCGCCCCAGATTGTCAACGATGGTATCACTGTTGCTAAAGAAATTGAATTAGAAGATCCTTTGGAAAATACTGGTGCGAGACTCATCCAAGAAGTAGCATCAAAAACGAAGGATGTTGCTGGCGATGGTACTACCACCGCAACAGTTTTAGCACAGGCTTTAATTCGGGAAGGGCTGAAGAACGTTGCAGCCGGTAGCAACCCAGTTAGCTTGAAGCGAGGGATCGACAAAACCGTTGAGGCACTCGTGGAAGAAATTGCCAAGATATCAAAGCCAGTGGAAGGAAGTGCGATCGCTCAAGTTGCTACGGTTTCAGCTGGCAATGATGAAGAAGTTGGTAGCATGATTGCCGAAGCCATGGATAAAGTCACCAAAGACGGTGTAATCACCGTTGAAGAATCGAAGTCCCTGACAACTGAACTAGAAGTAGTAGAAGGGATGCAGATAGACCGGGGTTACATTTCCCCCTACTTTATCACCAACAACGAGCGGCAGACGGTGGAATTTGAAAATGCCCGCATCCTGATTACCGACAAGAAAATCAGCAGCATCCAGGATTTAGTACCTGTTTTGGAAAAAGTTGCCCGTTTAGGTCAATCTTTGCTGATCATCGCTGAAGATGTTGAAGGAGATGCTTTGGCGACTTTGGTGGTGAATAAAGCGCGGGGTGTGCTTTCTGTAGCTGCTATCAAAGCGCCTGGGTTTGGCGATCGCCGTAAAGCTTTGTTACAAGATATTGCCATTCTTACCGATGGGCAGATGATTTCTGAAGAAATCGGCTTAAGCTTGGATACCGCTTCCATAGAAGCACTGGGAACTGCCCGCAAAATCACCATTGATAAAGAAAACACGACAATTGTAGCTGGCAGTACCACCAAGCCAGAGGTGCAAAAGCGGATTGCTCAAATTCGCAAACAATTGGAAGACACCGATTCTGACTACGATAAAGAAAAACTGCAAGAACGCATTGCCAAGCTAGCTGGCGGTGTCGCGGTAATTAAAGTGGGTGCGGCAACAGAAACCGAACTCAAAGACCGCAAACTCCGAATTGAAGATGCCCTGAACGCCACCAAAGCTGCGGTGGAAGAAGGTATTGTTCCTGGTGGTGGCACAACCTTGATTCACCTGGCTACAAAGGTAGAGGCGATTAAAAACAGCCTCCAAGATAGTGAAGAAAAAATTGGGGCTGATATTATCGGGCGAGCTTTAGAAGCTCCCTTACGTCAAATAGCAGATAATGCTGGTGCTGAAGGTTCGATTATCGTCTCTAGAGTACGAGAAACTGATTTCAACGTCGGTTACAACGCTGCTACTGGCGAATTTGAAGACTTGATTGCTGCTGGTATTATCGACCCTGCGAAAGTCGTGCGTTCAGCTTTGCAAAATGCCGCTTCTATTGCTGGTTTGGTCTTAACTACCGAAGCTCTCGTAGTTGAAAAGCCTGAGAAGAAATCCGCTGCTCCTGCTGGTGATGGTGGCATGGGTGGCATGGGCGGTATGGGTGGTATGGGTGGTATGGGTGGCATGGGCGGCATGGGTATGTTCTAATTGCCCATATACAACCATTTCCAATGCGTCGAATACAGGTGATTGTAGGGGCACAATATACTGTTCCCCCAGCCTGTGGACTTACCAAATAAAACCGCTGTAAATATTTCTTAAGCAGTTTGTCTTAGCCAAGACAAACTGTTTTTTATATCACTGCTGAACCAGAGGTGAGGAAATGATATCATATCGGCTTAAATGGTCATGTCATACAAATTCGTAATTCATAATTCGTAATTCGTAATTAAGGCACACTTAAAAAAGTTGGCTAGAAGTGATTTTTCATATGTTATCCTGCTTCTGAAACAATACATACTTGGACAATTTAGTGTTATTTGTAACTTAAATTAGGATATAAAACATGGAAAAAATAGCTTTTTATACTTTGTTGTGTGACGGCAATACAGCGGAGTTTATCTTGTCAAGGTGTCAGCTATATTTTGCAAAAATCAAAAATCAAATTTTGACAATTCTTGAGTATTAATAATTGACTAATGACCAATGATTAATTATTAGAGATAAAAATGCATGATCAAAAAAATTCGCTGCCGTCCTCAAGCTGCCCAAGAGCGATTTAGCAGGGACTTTTATCATCAACCGGGAAATGTACCAGGAACTCTCATCATTGATGAGAGTTCTGAATATCCTACGATTTTTTTAATTGATTACAATTCAATTAGCTATGTCCGTATACAAGTAGAAGCCCCGGAGGAATGCATTCCCTATATAGATACAGAATCTGTGTCTTGGGTTGACGTACAAGGTTTAGGTAATAAAGACATTTTACAACGATTAGGTCAAGTTTTTGATTTACATCCTCTAGTTTTAGAAGATGTAGTTAATATGGCAGAGCGACCAAAAACAGAAGACTATGAAGACCAATTATTGATAATCGCTCGTATGGTGGTGCCAAAGGAGAATGCATTTGGTTTTTATAGCGAGCAAGTAAGTTTAGTTTTAGGAAAACATTACTTACTCACTGTACAAGAAGAACCAGAACATGATTGCTTTGAAGGAGTAAGGAACCGAATTGATAAATCCAAAGGCATTATTCGCAAGCAAGGAGCCGATTATTTAGCTTATGCTCTTTTAGATGCAATTATTGATGGCTTTTTCCCTGTACTAGAACGTTACGGAGAGCAAATCGAAGATTTAGAAGAGGAAGTAATAGTTAAACCTACCCAGGAAACATTGAAAAAAATTTATCAAATTAAACGAGAGTTACTGCAACTGCGTCGCGCTATTTGGCCTCAGCGGGATGTAATTAGTTCCTTAATAAGAGATAGTGGTGAACTGATTAGCGAGGAAGTAAGAATTTACCTGCGAGATTGTTACGACCACGCAGTGCAAGTAATTGATATGGTAGAAACTTACCGAGAACTAGCATCGGGTCTGATGGATGTTTACCTGTCGGCAGTTAGTAATAAGATGAATGAAATTATGAAGCTGCTCACGGTGGTTTCGTCAATTTTTATTCCTTTAACTTTTGTAGCAGGAATCTATGGAATGAATTTCAATACTGAAATATCACCTTATAATATGCCTGAACTGAATTGGTATTGGGGATACCCGATTTGCTTGGCAGTGATGGCAGCGATTGCAGGTGGTTTAATATTCTTTTTTTGGCGACGGGGTTGGCTCGAAAAGTCTGTAAAGATTAAGCCAGATTAAATATGGAATATGGAAATGACTAAAATATACAAAATTAATACAGAGAGTTTATATTTGAAATTATGAGAGGGAACGGCGACCAAAATTTATTTATTTTAACGATTTATATCATCGGCGTCACTTATATATTTAATCTGATGATTGAATCGATTGACGACAAAGTTAAATTTGAGTTTAAAAAAGGAGTCGTTGACGATCAACTCAAAGAGCAAAATCTTCAAGATAAGCTAGGAATTTCTGTTAAACTCAATGCCTCATACTCATTTGACGAGTTGAAAGAGTTGTCGATTAGCATTGAGAATAAATCTGATAATCATGCTATATACGTTGACTGGGACAACAGCTCTTTGGTGGTAGAACATAGTAAACAATCGCGTCGGGTGATTCGTAAATCGCCAGATTTGACTCGTGACTTGGCTGTACCCCAAAGCCCCAGCTTAATTGCTCCTAAAAAAACACTTTCAGAAACAGTGACAGCGGAAGATGTTTTCGAGCGCGATGCCGTAGCTGGTACTTATTCAGCCAAAAAACCGATAGTTAATATCACTGCTTTGCAAAAAGGCCCTAGCAAAAAGTTATACAATGACTTTATTAACAGAACAAAGCAGTTGGAATTTTCGCTACAGCTGGTACTACGAATATCTGAAGTACGCGTTGGTCTAGCTCCTGGTGCAAATATCCCCCCCATGTGTATTGTCAATTGTCCTTTCACCATCAGGAAACTGCCTTGGACATACGCCCTGCCTTGGAATAAAAAGAAGTAATCAAAATCAGACACATAATGCCATCCAAGATTACACTGGATTTAAGGAGAGAGTAGGCGTAGGCGGTTGCAGATTCAGTCACAATGGCTGGTTTGAGGAAAGTCCGGGCTCCCGAAAGACCAAACTTGCTGGATAACGTCCAGTGCGAGCGATCGTGAGGATAGTGCCACAGAAAGATACCGCCGGGAATAGGGGCTGGGGACTAGGGACTAGGGACTGGGAAAAAATATTCCTAATCCCCAATACCCAATCCCCAGTACCCAATCCCCGGTAAGGGTGCAAAGGTGCGGTAAGAGCGCACCAGCAGCGTCGAGAGGCGCTGGCTCGGTAAACCCCGGTTGGGAGCAAGGCGAAAGGAACTACGGTTGGTCTTTTACCAGTTCCGCTAAAACAGAGCCGCTAGAGGCGTCTGGTAACAGGCGTCCCAGATAGATAACCGCCCTCATGCAGGGAAGTTACTTGTAACCTCTCTACATTCGAGAACAGAACCCGGCTTACTACCAACTCTCTCCCTATTTCAGTGCTGAGTGCTGAGTGTTGAATGCCCAATGACGGCAGTTGCTACCCTGCAGGAAGCCGCTTTGCGTCTACAAGCCGGGGAACCCTTTCGGCAGTCGCTCATGGGGGAAACCCCCTGCCTACCCGTCACTGCCTCACCAACGCACTGCCTCCCCAATGCCCAATGCTGAGTGTTGAGTTAGGAGTCTACAGTTAACAGTCATTTTCCCTTCTCCTGTTCCCCCATCTTATTTGATGTCTCTTGCTTATCCACGCCGTCAGCGGCAACTCGAGAGTTTAGTCAGAAAATTAGGTTTGCGAAAAGAAGCACCTATACAGTGGCAAATGCTAGACTTGGCGCTGACTCATCCGACTGTCTCTGAGTCAGCAAATTATGAACAACTTGAGTTTGTCGGCGATGCGGTAGTGCGACTAGTAGCGGCTGTTGTTTTGTGGGAACATTATCCAGATTGCCCTGTGGGGGATTTTGCAGCAATTCGTTCGGTGTTGGTGAGCGATCGCATCCTCGCCCAACTTGCAAGAGAATATGGTTTAGAACTTTATTTATTAGTTGCTGGCAGTGCTACCGCTGATAAAGTTGGTCAAGAATCGCGGTTAGCAGATGCTTTTGAAGCTGTTCTCGGTGCTTTGTACCTTAGCACCAACAATCTTGATCTCATTCGCCCTTGGCTAGACCCTCACTTCAAAAAACTAGCAGCAGAAATTCGTCTCGACCCAGCCAGACTCAACTACAAAGCCGCTTTACAAGAATGGACTCAAGCACAATTTAAAGTTTTACCCGAATATCGGGTTGTGGAAGTTAGCCAACCACACCGCAATCAAGAGCGTTTCGTCGCTGAAGTCTGGCTGCATGGAAAACAGTTAGGTCAAGGCAAGGGCCGCTCGATCAAAGCTGCTGAACAAGCCGCAGCTAAAGTAGCTTTTTTAGCCATTACTAATCAGGAACAACCCTGAACTCAAAAGCTTATTTGTTAGTTGATAATCATTGTTTAATTGTCAGTTGTAATTTTTTTTACCATTGGCAACTCACAACTGATTAATGACTAATGACTAAAATTACAATTGCTGTCTTCGGGGTTGGGCGTTGGGGAGTGCATTTACTAAGGAATTTTTTAGAACACCCTCAAGTACGGATTGGAGCGGTAGTAGACCCCAATCCAGAACGATTAGTGAAGGTGAAACAGCAATTTAATTTAAATGAAGATGTATTATTGACCACCCAGTGGCAGGCTATTAAACAAGTGCCAAATTTGTCAGGAGTGGCGATCGCAACCCCTGCTATCACCCATTACGATCTCATTAGAGATGCCCTCCAGCAGGGATATCACGTTTTGGCAGAAAAACCCTTAACTCTAGACCCGTTAGAATGCCGTGAACTTTGTCAATTGGCAGAGCAACAGCACTTAATCCTAATGGTGGATCACACCTATTTATTTCACCCAGCAGTTGAACAAGGGCAAAGTATTGTTCATGCAGGTAAATTAGGTAATTTACGCTACGGCTATGCCACCCGTACCCATCTAGGCCCCGTCCGGCAAGATGTCGATGCGCTGTGGGACTTAGCTATTCACGATATTGCCATCTTTAACGCTTGGCTAGGTCAGCTACCTGTGAAAGTACAAGCAACGGGTACGGTGTGGTTACAGGGAGTCGCTACGCTTGCAGGGGAGCAAGAGAGGAGGGGAGCCGAGGGGAAGAAAGATACAAATTCTTCTCGACCTCAAGGACTAGCCGATTTAGTATGGGTGACGCTGACATATCCAGATGGCTTTCAGGCATATATTCATCTGTGCTGGCTGAATAGCGATAAACAGCGGCGGCTGGCAGTTGTGGGCAGTCTTGGTAGCTTGATTTTTGATGAAATGTCACCTTTATCGCTTTTGACTTTACTACATGGCGAGTTTGAACTCCAGGGAAATCAATTTCTGCCTGTGAATCAAAGGCAAGAAACACTGGAAATAGAAAAGGCCGAACCATTACAGCGGGTCTGCGATCGCTTTGTTACTTGTATCCTTAAAAATATTCCCCCAGTTGTTTCATCTGGCTGGGTAGGCACAGAGTTAGTACAAATTCTCGCTGCCCTCACAGCATCTCTAAATCAGGGTGGGCAACCTATTTTTATCGACAAAATTTATTAAAATTATTAATTCGTAATTTACCTTTCTGAAGTTCCTTTAGCACAAGCACCTCCAGCCTGGAGGGAGGGAAGAACACCTTGTGGTGAAACTAGGCTGACCTCGCAAGTATTATCGAGAAGTGATAAATCGTGCTTCTGTGTATCCACCTCTGCTTTTGTACCTCCACAAACTGTACTAGTCTCAAGCAACGACTCTTCCCGAAAGGTAGGATAGCAGTTCATTTCCATTGCTTTCTCATCTATAGAGGGAACTGCCAGTTCTTCTAAATCCTCTTCTTCTTCTGGGGAAGACAACAGCGACATCTCAATTAAAGGCAAAGATATGGTCACTGTTGTACCTTGATGAAGACCTGCACTCTTGAGGGTAATGCTACCTCCCATCAGTTCGATTAAGTTTCGTGAAATTGCTAGTCCCAATCCCGTACCATCAAACTTGCGTGTAGTTGTACCATCTACCATTACAAAGGGGCGAAATAGTTTATGCTGTTGGGCAGGATCAATGCCTATACCTGTATCTGTGACATTAATCATCACCTGAGATTGGTGATCATGATGTTGAATTTCACAAGCGATCGTAATGCTTCCCTCTTCGGTGAACTTAGTAGCATTGCCAATGACATTAATCAGCACCTGCTTTAATTTTGCTGCGTCCGCCTTAACTGGAATTGGCTTGCTACCTAAATCGATTTTTAATTGTAAGCCTCTTTGTTGAACATTTACAGATTGTAAATTAATTACTTCCAGTAGTAATTGTCGGAGGTCAATAGGTTCTGTGACTACCGAAAGCTTACCTGCCTCAATTTTAGAAATGTCGAGTAATTCATTAATAATGCCTAATAAATGAATCGCTGTTTCATCGGCACGTTTGAGAAACTCAATTTCTTCTTCCCGGTTATCACACAAGCCATCGTGAACCAGGCGAACACAGTTAATAATAATATTGAGTGGATTCCTCAGTTCATGGGAGGTCGTAGCCAAAAACTGACTTTTGATTTGGTTGGCAGTTTTTGCTTCTTTCCACGCTATTTCTAGTTCTTCTGCCCAAGCTTTGAGTCTTTCGACCATTTGGTCTAATGCTTGTGCTAGTTGGTTAAACTCCCGAATTTTGAAGTTGTGAGGAACTGGTTGTGCGGCGTGGTGGCTGTAAATATTCAGAGCATAGTCTCGTAATTCTTCTACAGGACTTGCTAAGTAAGGGGCTAAATATAATGAAGCCAGTAAGCTTGCACCTATCAAACCAACTGTTAAAACGATTAGGATAAGTTTTATTTCCTCTAAACCAAACAGAGCATCGTCTACACTTGTCACAGCTAAGACAATCCATTTTTGCTGGGGCTGTTGTGTAATAGGATTGGCAATAGCTGTATAACCAGCAATTAATTCTTTTCCTTCTTTAAAATATAAATTTATAGAATCTGTTTGCCCAATGCTCACATCTTTGATTATGTTTTGGATTTGGGAAGCATATGGGTGCTGTTGAATATGAGTCCCCACTCGGTCTACTAATGGGTGCGCTAAAATCGTGCCATCTTCAGCAATGACAACCATAGCGCCTGTGAGCGATCCCGGCTGATTTGGAGTTTGTTGGTACAATGCTGACTGAAGACTTAAGTTATAAAGCAATTGACCCGCATTATCATAGACTGGGGTGGATAATAACAAGTGCAGTTGGTTTTTTGGATCTCTTGAACCGGTTGTTCCTGCCTTTGGGGGTAATATTGCGGTAATCTCAACTCCTTGGCTAGGCAAAGGCGAACTCAAGTCTCCAATTGCTTTATCACCACAACTACTAGCAACTATTTTGCTAGTTTGCAGATTTTTTAATTGCAGGCACTCGATGCTGGTTGGTAGTTGTTGCGCTATCTGAGCAAAAAATTCTTCCGCCTGATTGAGCGAACCAGACTGTATAACCTTTGTTTGGCTTACAATTAGCAAACTAGTTTTGAGGGTAGCGATCGCATCATTAATCTTCTCCCCTTTAATAACAGCACTTTCTGCTAAATTTTGCCGAGCAGTCTTTAATAGGCTAGAGCGTGCCTTATTCAAGGCGACAATCTCCCCTATCAGCAACACTGGGACAAACAAAAGCAGTATTCTCGTTAATAAAATACGCCTAAAGGATGATTGACGGGTTTTAGCCATCGAGTGTCTCACTTCGCATCTGCAAACCACAACAGCAAAGATATGCAATTGAACCAGCTAAATGAGACATTTTATTAAGTTATGAGGATTTTATCGCCAATTCTCAAAAATATCAAAGTTAGAAGCTGCAAAAAGAAACATGGTATACCAAAACTCTTGGAGGATAGTTGTAAAAGAGACTTGTGTTGCATATCGATACAGTGATGAAATTAGTGAACAGTGGCTTGCAAGCATGAATTTTTTTGAATCATCATACTAGCAAAGAAAATAATAAAACTATATAGATCAACTCAATGGTGCAACATCGTCCTCATACCATAGTGGTTTTGGCAATGAGTGCAGATGGCAAAATAGCAGATTTCAGGCGATCGCCTGCTCGGTTTGGCTCCAGTACTGATAAAGCGCACCTGGAAAAACAAATCGCTGCCTCTGATGCCGTTCTGTTAGGAGCCAATACCCTCCGCGCCTACGGTACTACACTAACCGTATCACATCGAACACTTTTACAACATCGAACTCAAGAGGGCAAGCCTACCCAGCCAGTTCATATAGTCATTACACACTCTGCTAACCTCAATCCGGAAATTCACTTTTTTAAACAACCAGTTAAACGCTGGTTGCTCACAACAACAGTAGGGGCACTTTCCTGGCAAGGACGTTCAGAATTCGAGCAGATTCTGGTTTTTGAAACACCAACGGGCAAAATTGATATTCCCGCTGCTTTGCATCACCTGGCACTTCTACATATACCACGTTTAGCGGTATTAGGTGGTGGTGAGTTAGTAGCTTCAATGCTGGAATTAGATTTAATAGATGAATTGTGGTTGACAATCTGTCCGCTAATTTTAGGTGGTATTAGCGCACCTACACCCGTGGAAGGTGGGGGATTTTTAGCTCATTTAGCTCCCCATCTCCAACTTTTAGAAGTTCATACAGTTGAGCAGGAAGTCTTTTTGCACTATCGCCTGCAACGACCAGCAGATTAGATTACCCTATTAGGGATTGGGGATTGGGTATTGGGCATTGGGTATTGGATAAAGAAGACAAGGAGCATGGGGGATGGGGGGACAAGAAGCAAGAGTTAATCATGGTTCTTTCCCCTTGTCCCCTTGTCCCCTTGTCTCCCCTGCACCCTGCCCCTTCCTTCCCAGTCCCCAGCCTCCAGTCCCCAGTCCCCAATCCCGGAAAGCTACACGATGGTAGAAAAACTAAAGCCTCGCTATTCTATCGTTTGGAGCCACAAAATTGCCGAAATACCCCAATCTGCATGGGATGCTTTAGCATTGCCGCTCAAAACCCCTTTTTTGGAGTGGGAGTGGCTGAATAATCTCGAAACATCCCATAGTGCTACGGCTAAAACTGGTTGGCTACCAAATCACTTAACACTGTGGCGAGACAGAACGCTGATTGCTGCGGCCCCACTATACCTCAAAGGTCATAGCGCTGGGGAATTTGTCTTCGATCACCAATGGGCAAACTTGGCTGAACGTATTGGGGTAGAGTATTACCCGAAACTGTTGGGAATGACGCCTTTTACTCCTGCTGAAGGCTATCGGTTTTTAATTGCTACTGGAGAAGATGAGGATGAGATTACAGCTTTGATGGTGCATGAGATTGACTCTTTCTGCTCCAAGAATCGCATTTCTGGCTGTCATTTTCTCTATGTTGATCCTGAATGGCGTCTTGTATTGGAACGGCATGGCTTTACCAGTTGGTTACACCATAGCTACATTTGGGAAAATGATGGTTTTCAGGCTTTTGATGACTACTTGAATGTGTTCAATGCCAATCAGCGCCGCAATATAAAGCGAGAACGCAAAGCAGTGGAGAAGGCGGGTTTACGGTTACAACCACTAACTGGTGATCAAATCCCACAGTCTCTATTTCCTTTGATGTATCAGTTCTATGCGGATACTTGTGATAAGTTTGGCTGGTGGGGCAGTAAGTATCTGACAAAGCGGTTTTTTGAACAGCTACATCTGCATTATCGCCATCGGGTGTTGTTTTTCGCTGCATATAGTCAGCAAGATAATCGCCATCCTCTAGGAATGTCTTTTTGTTTATTTAAGGACGACAGACTATATGGGCGCTATTGGGGCAGTTTTCAAGAGATAGATTGCTTGCATTTTGATGCTTGCTATTATGCGCCAATTGAGTGGGCGATCGCTAACAATATCCAAATTTTTGATCCTGGGGCTGGTGGACGCCACAAAAAACGTCGTGGTTTTCCTGCTAAACCTAATCATAGTTTGCACCGCTTTTACAACACACGTTTAGAACTGATTTTACGGCCTCATATCAGCGAAGTTAATCGACTGGAGCAAGAAGAAATTGAGGCGATGAATGCGGAGTTACCCTTTAGTAAACGCGATGCTTAAAAATTATAAATTACAGAATTAACAAGAACGAACCGGAAGATAGTAAAGGAAGAATTACACTTGAAATAGAGTGTAAAAAATTTGAACAGATTTAATTTTTAGAATGATTATGGATTTGATGGTAGAAGATTTAGCAGCAATTGATAACCAGCTTTCTCAACGTCATATTGACCTTGACCCTAGTGGATATTTCATTATTTACTTGGATAGAGAGGCAAAGTTAATTTATGCCAAGCATTTCACAAATGTAATTGATGAGCGTGGTTTAGCTGTCGATCCAGAAACGGGGAAGGTGATTCCCGCTAGAGGTAAAGTAGAACGCACTCACACGACGGTGTTCAGTGCTAGGACAGCAAAGGAACTTTGCGTAAAAATATTTGAAGAAACTCAGCCCTGTCCGGTGACTCTGTTAGACCATGCAGCTTATTTGGGTCGGGAATTTGTCCGAGCTGAGGTTGCTTTAGTAACAGGGCAAGAGTACGTTCAAGATTAAACCTATGAGCAAATTTGTAATTGCTAAACAGTGAACAGTAATCAGTTAACAGTTAATAGGCTGATAACTGATTACTGTTTGCTGACAGCTGATTACGGATCAATTAGCCATTATTAGAAGGTTGATTAACTTGATAGAGGTAGTAAGTTGCCATAGGGATAATGGTAGCGGCAATTAACAGTCCTACTACCCAAGCAGTTGCATTACCTTGGTCGGTTTCTTCTGCTTTTTTGAATGTGCCTTCTACCTGCACATTGTCAGCAATTTGGGGTGGGCCAGGATCGGGTTTACCGGAGAGGACGGCAACTAGGCGATCGCCCGCATCTAGAAATGCTTGGTTGTATTTGTTACCATTACGCAACGGTGCCATGACTGTTTCCGAAGCGACGCTCTCGGCTATAGAATCTGACAGCAAGGATTTAACTTTATCTCCGGTGATAATGGCGGTTCCATTAGTAACTGTGTCAATTACTAATAAGGCTTGATTAGCTTGTGCTTCTTTTGTGGGAAACCATTTTTCAAACAATGCTTTAGCGAAACTTTCTGGTGTTTCTCCATAGTCGAGTCGGCGAATGGTGACAATTCTCGCTTCGTATCCAGTTTGCTTTGCCAAATCCTCTAAAGTGCTGCTAATCTTCCCTTCATTGATACGGCTGATAACTTCTCCTTGATCTATAACCCAAGTGCCATTGCCTGCTGAGAGGTTGGGTATTTGATATACGCCTGTGGCTAATGCAGGTGTAACCATTAGCCAAGAAGCTAAAATGAGCATTACCGATGGCAAAATGAGCTTAATAAAGTGTTTTTGAATGCTAAATACTTGGTTGAGGAGCTGTTTCATTGGATAAACCTTAAGACAGACTTGCACCAAAAATACTACACAACCGCTGTCAAAATCACCTGGTCTATAGCTTTTTGCGCTTTGAAGTTTTAGTTACATCTAAAAGATAGGTTTGATACTCGAAGTTTTTTATGGCTCAAACTAGAAATACATGACTATCATCCTAACTAACGACGACGGTATCGACGCTCCTGGTATTAAAGCGCTGCTTAAAGCTGTCAACGGTAAAAATGTGATTATCGCCGCGCCAAAAGACCATCAATCTGGCTGTGGGCATCAAGTCACCACCACTCGTGCCATCAACCTCCAGCGCCGTTCAAAGACTGAGTATGCGATCGCAGGTACTCCGGCTGATTGTGTGAGAATTGCCATATCACAAATTTGCGAAGATGCCCAATTTGTGTTGTCAGGGATCAATGCTGGGGGCAACTTAGGCGTAGATGCTTATATTTCCGGTACTGTTGCTGCTGTACGAGAAGCTGCAATGAACGGGATTCCAGGAATTGCCATCTCTCACTATCGCAAAGCCAAGCAAAATTTTGGCTGGGAACTGGCTGCTAAATTCACTGCTGGAGTATTAGCTGACTTACTCCAGCGTCCTCTAGAACCAGGAAACTTTTGGAATGTGAATCTACCTCATCTGCAACCCGGAGAACCTGCACCTGAGTTGGTGTTTTGCCAACCCTGCACCAAGCCTTTACCCGTCAACTACCGTGTTGAGGGCAATGATTTTTATTATGTAGGAGAATATGGCAAACGCGATCGCACTCCAGGTAGCGATGTAGATGTATGTTTTTCTGGCAACATCGCTGTTACCAAATTAAAAGTTTAATTATTGAACCGCATACTTACTCATCTGGCCCTTGAAGCATTGACATCAGCTTATCTAGCGTTTGTGTCAATTGGCTAAGTTTTTGTAATGAATTATCCTGAGAATCAGCGAGAGTCTGTACAGCATCACACAATGCGAAGATTTGATAACCCTGCTGCTGTAACTGCTGTCCTTGAGCTTCAACTTGCACGCTAAGAGTCTCCAACCTTTGTGCGAGACTTTCAATTGTCTCCGTAGTGGAGAGTACTGCTTCGCCAATTTGCTCAACAATCGATTCCAAGCGACTGATCTTTACTTCGACTCCTGTGGAAATCATTTCTTTACCACCCCGATCTTGAGAAATCATCATAGTAATATCACTATTATTCTTGAATAATTTAATATACGTATAGCTACCAGATGGCTGCCACCCTGCATCCGTAATTTATTATTTTTTACTTTGCATTCTCATACCAGTTCTGTATGAGATAAATATATTTACTTTACGTAACTTAGTAATTTAGCAACCTTAATTCTCATTTACCATCTACTTTCTAGATGCGTTACCTGATGATTTTTACCATCAAATTCGTCCTTTAGTGCCTGTGTATTTTCTTCGTGCTATGGCTATCTCCCACCCACTAATTAAATTGTAGTAAATTATACTAATTTTTTTTAGTAATGATGAGCCAATCCTTATATAAGTTATTTGATCAACTTTATCTTAAAAATATAAAAAATCAGGATATTGGGAATCTTATTAAAGATTAAGTAAAATTACGGTACAAGTGTATTAATTTTAATAGGGTTGAGTTTATATTCAATTAAAGCTAAGTGATCCTCGATATTAGCCTGGATGATGTACACTACAACATTACACAGTAATTTTAAAAATGCCACTTCTACAGCTTGGGAATTACAATTTACTCCTCACCCCTCGCTACAATCTAAATTTAAACGTTGTCTAGATATTTTAGGCAGCTTGGTAGGGCTATTGATTCTGGCGATTGTATTTGTGCCGATCGCGATTGCTATTAAAATCGATAGTCCAGGCCCAATTTTTTTCACTCAAGAACGCTATGGGCTTCAAGGACGCTCATTTCGTATCCGTAAATTCCGTTCAATGGTTAGTAATGCGGAAGAATTAAAAACTTTAGTCAAAAATGAGGCTAACGGACTTATATTTAAAAATAAAAATGACTTTCGAGTAACTAAGGTAGGTAGCTTCTTGAGACGCACTAGTTTAGATGAACTACCTCAATTTTGGAATGTCTTAGTAGGAGAAATGAGTTTAGTCGGAACGCGTCCACCGACGGCTGATGAAGTGGTGAACTACACACCCCACCACTGGCAACGTTTAAATGTTAAACCTGGCTTAACTGGTGAATGGCAAGTGAACGGTCGTTCTCAAGTGACAGATTTTGAACAAATAGTTGATTTAGACTTGCGTTATCAAAAAAATTGGCATTTATTTTATGACTTATTGTTGATTAGTAAAACCATTTACGTAATATTTGCTAGAAAAGGAGCTTTTTAAAGACATTAATTCAAAATTTATCCGTTGCGTGAAGCACAAAGTCACAGGTTTTAAGGCATAAGGCAGAAGAATAATTTCTGTGCGGAGTGGCTCCGACTCTGCTTAGTTTTAGTCGGGGGTTTAAATCCCCGACTAAAAAATGTCTTTAATTCTAAATTTTGAATTTGGAATTTTGAATTGTTAATGATGCCATGCAAGTCTGAAAAATCGATTGTTTCATTGAGCGCTGATTGGTAAAATACTGGACTTAACTATTCTCCAACAATAAAACAATGGACTATAAAAACTTCTGTTATTTACATTATTGCTCTGATTGAGTTACTCAAAAATACGATACCACAAGCAGCAAAAGCTAAACTAATCAAGCTAATTTTACTCGGTAATATTTGATTAATTTCTCTGGCGCTCATAATCAGCACACACTGAGTTAAGGTAACGCCAAGCACATAGACTACCAAGGGCAGTATTCCAGCCCCAACGATGAATTCAGCATTAGCATAACCATGAAATAAACCAGCCAGCGCCCCCAACAATGAGAGTAATATCAAGTTTGGTTGTTTTGACATCAGCATGACGCCAATGGCCACAGTAGAAATTGCGATCGCTATGTCTGCACCTGCTAAATTCATATAGAAGAAATGAACTGCTGTGCCAAAGACTGCTGCTAAAACAAAAGATGCAGCGATCAAAGCACCACGAGCAATCCCAGCAGAAAGTAAGCCAATAGCTACAATACTAGCCAAACGATCCAAGCTAATTACGGGATCTGCTATTCCCCACAACAAGCCTTCCCAACAATTAGAAATAGACTCATGACCGTGGAATCCACTTAGTGAACTCAGTACGCTAATTAAGGCTAGAACCGCGATCGCCCCAAGATGGCGATGCTTTAATGCGGTAGTAGAAGGTGATAACTCAATTGCCAACATCAATTTATACCAAATCAGTTTTTTGGTAATTTATACTACCCGAATCCGATAAGAAACTAACGTAGTAATTCCTCTACTTGATGCTGGCTCCATAAAGTTCTGTAAAGACCCTGTTGTTGCAAGAGTTCTAAATGATTGCCAATCTGGACAATTTTTCCTTTGTCCATCACAAAAATCCGGTCAGCGGCGGCCGCTGCTGACAATTGATGAGTGATAAAAACGACAGTTTTTCTTTCAGTGCCACTGGAGAGATTTTTGAGGATTTGTGTGGCCGTTTGATTATCAACACTGGAGAGGGCATCATCCAAAATTAACACGGGGGCATCAACTAGCATGGCTCTAGCCAAAGCAGTACGTTGCCGTTGCCCACCAGAAAGAGTAATACCACGCTCACCAACTATTGTTTCGTATTGTTGCGGAAAATTGTTAATCTCTGAGTGAACCTGGGCAAGTTGAGCCACTGTTTCTACATCTTCTTGTTCCCTGTCTGGTTCACCATAGCGGATATTATTTTTGATTGTGGTACTAAACAAAAAGCTATCTTGTGGGACGTAGGCGATCGCACCTCGTAAATCTGCTAATGCTATCTTCGTAATGTCCAACTCATCTAAAAATAATTGCCCTGGCTCAATATCTAATAAGCGGGGTAAAGCATTCGCCAAAGTAGTTTTCCCAGAACCGATGGCCCCCACAATTGCCACTGTTTCCCCAGGATTGATCGTAAAGCTAACATTGTCTAAAGCAGGGGTAGTAGAACCTGGGTAAGAATAGCTGAAATTTTTTGCTGTAAGTGACCCTTTAACTTCAGCTTTGGATAGATGAATAACATCGGTTGTATCTTCAATCTTCGGTGTGACAGAGAGAATCGCCTCTAGACGATCAATACTTACCTCACCTCGTTGGTAGGCAGTAATTGTGAATCCTAATAAAGCAGTGGGGAAAACCAGACGCTCTACATAAATTAATAGCGCTAAAAAATCTCCAACAGCCAAGGTTCCAGCAGAAATTCGTGTTGCTCCTAGCCAGAGTATGATGAGCGAACTGATATTAGCGAGTCCGCCAATGAGTGGAAACAGTGTATTTCTGCTTTTCGCCAGTTCTAAGTTAGCCTTCAATAGCTGTTGATTCTTCTTGGCAAAGGCTCGACGCTCGTTTTCTTCTTGGGCGTAGATTTTAATTAATGCAATGCCACTGATATCTTCTTGGATGAGTTCACTGATGTCAGAAAGTTGCTCTTGTACGACTGTTTGTTGTTGGCGTAAACGATTACTAAAAAGATGCACCAAAAAGAACATCAAGGGATATACTGCCAAGGAAACTAATGTCAGATCCACACTAATTAGTAGCATTACTGGCAGTGTCAGAGCATAAGCAAACAATGTATTTGCTAGACTCAGTACTGCAAAACCCAACAACCGCTTGATATTCTCCACATCACTGGTAGCCCTACTAATCAAATCACCAATGGTATTGCTGGCAAAATAAGCAGGCTCCAATTTAAGTAAGTGTTCAAAAATCCGCTGTTTCAGGTCAAATTCTACCGCGCGTCCCACTCCAAACAGCCAAATGCGCGAAGCCATGCGGATGAGCCACATCGCTGAACTGAGCAAGATGATTATTACTACATAATGTAGTATTTCATACCAGCTAAAAGTTTTTGAAAGTTTCTCAACACAAGCGCGAATCAACCAAGGTATATAAACACCCAATCCATTTACAGTTAACAAAGCAAGAATGCCGAAAGTAGCTTCCTGCCAATGGGGACGCAGGTAAGCACCGAGTTTAGCAAGTCGTCGAGAATTTGCCATGCAAATACTTTTGAGAAGTTACCATTCTAGACCAACTACTGAGCAGTCTAGGCTTATCAGAAGTTCAGCAGCCCGCCCTACACAACTCAACAAATAAGTCGCTTTAAGAAAGCGGGAGCCGCCCACTCTATGAGAAGCCGCTCCGTATCTACAGGACGCCTACTCAAACTTCTCTCATTTTGCCAGAAATAAAAGTTTAAATAAGGCCAGCCACCAGTCCAGAGCGCTTTGGCCTTTTTATTGTTAACTTTTTAGGCTTAAGACTGGCGACCACGCAAGAAAAAGTAAATCTGGTTGAGATAACTTTCCCAGACTTGCGTTGTTAATTGCAGGGTTTCTGCACTCGGTACAAAGTCCTCAAGTCGTAAACCGCGAGCTCTAATGTCCTGAGGATTTTGCAACAGGTAAGGCGGAACTTGAACTCCCAAAGAATTAAATGCTATATTTGCCCGTCCCAGATTTTCACCAAGGATACTATCCCCTACTACATCTGAAATGTTGGGGGTAGTTTGCGGCCCTAAAGCCACTAGGGTTTCAGATGGGGAAGCCGCTGATCCTAAAGAAGAGGCTAGACGGAAATTCTGGACAATTACCGGAGTTGCTAGCTGAGTATCACCCACCATTGCGATCGGCGCTCTAACCAGAAAGTAGGCAATAGCTGGTGTACTTGCTAACAGCAAAACTGTTAGTGCCCAGCCCAGCAAGTATCCTCCTGGCTTGTCTATTCCACCTCCCTTGATTCGCTGGGCAGCAAAAATTAACATCAAAATCGATGCTCCCAGCGGTCTGAGCGGAAATGATACCAACCTCCACAAAGAAGCCACAGCTGGTTCAGCGGGGTTAATAAATGCCAACGCTAGAACGATAAACAGAATGACTAGGAGTAAACGCCCTACAAAATTCCCTGTCGGATAAAATCGTTGGAACAGAGAGTATACAATGGTACCAATTAAGAGCCACAGCAGTACCCGGCTTAGCAGTAGAAACATAGATTATCTCTCAAATTTTCCGGTACGGCCAGCCTAGAGGTTTCGGGTAGCGGATTTATTTTATCGTCAAATTGTAATCGTACTGTTACTTGACTTAAAATACCTCAAACCTTACACCCAAAGATTACCGTCGTAGTGATTTTAGTGCAATTTTTTGACAGTGCGTCTATTATTTATAATTTTCCAAATGAGTAATGGGGCACACGTAAATTACATTAATTGAGTAGCCGTCATCTACAAAGGAAAAACTATGTCATCTGGAAAGCCCACTATTTTGGTAACAGGGGGAGCTGGATATATTGGTTCTCATACAGTGCTTGCTTTGTTGCAAGCGGGTTATGACGTGGTAGTGCTGGATAATCTCGTGTATGGGCATCGTGACTTATTAGAGAAAGTTTTACAGATAGAGCTTGTAGTAGGTGATACAGCTGATCGCGCTCTACTGGATCAAATATTTCAAACCCATGATATTGCCGCAGTTATGCACTTTTCTGCCTATGCATACGTCGGAGAATCGGTCACAGACCCTGCTAAATACTACCGCAACAACGTTCTGGGAACCCTGACACTGTTAGAGGCAATGTTGGCAGCCTCTGTTAAAAAATTTGTATTTTCTTCTACTTGTGCAACTTATGGCGTGCCGGAAGTTGTGCCCATCCCAGAAAACCATCCCCAAAATCCGATTAATCCCTATGGCGCGACCAAGTTAATGGTAGAGCGGATTTTATCTGACTTCGATGTTGCTTATAGTCTAAAATCAGTGCGTTTTCGCTACTTCAATGCTGCCGGTGCTGATCCGAATGGTTTACTTGGTGAGGATCACAACCCAGAAACTCATTTAATCCCCTTGGTACTGCTGACAGCTTTAGGCAAGCGCGAATATATCTCCATTTTTGGTACTGATTATCCTACACCAGATGGTACTTGCATTCGAGATTACATTCATGTGAGTGATTTGGCAGATGCCCATGTTTTAGGGTTGGAATATCTTTTAAAAGGCAGTGACAGCGAAGTTTTCAATTTAGGTAATGGCAGCGGTTTCTCTGTTAGAGAAGTAATTGCTGCTGCCGAGCAGGTGACAGGGGTGACGATTCCAGTGCAAGAGAGCGATCGCCGTCCCGGTGATCCACCATCTCTGATTGGCAGTAGTGAGAAAGCTAGAAAAATCTTAGGCTGGCAACCTCAGTATCCATCAATCAAAGATATTGTTTTTCATGCCTGGCAATGGCATCAACAGCGACACAAAGATGAGTGCTGAGTGCTGAGTGGGGAGTGCCCAATAATGCCTAATCCCCAATGCCCAATCTTAGTCTCTACCAGATGTTTGCCGTTGCACAACGAATATCAAAATACCAGTGGTTGCCAGAATTGCTGAGGCGATCGCCCACAACGGTAACGATTGAAATTCAGTTTCTACTACATCGTTATTGACATCTTGCATCTTTCGTGAATTGTTTGCTGAACCAGATGCCACGGTAACTTCAAACTTTAGCTCAAAAGGTTTGAAATTTCCTCCCGCAGTCGGTTTACCACTCAGATGCAGCTGATAAGCTCCAGGTTTGGGAAATGTAATTTCTGCACCTGGTGTGCCTTGATATCGCTCAGCTGTCACAGGTTTTAACTTTGGCTCTAGCAGTGCCGGTTCTCCAGATATATGGGGTTCGGCATGAACTGCCAACTGGCAATTACACTCTTTGAGGGCAATAACCTTTCCTCCTTTGCGGGTGAGGGCAAACCAGGCTTGTGCGGGTTTCCCAGCTACAGGATTATCATTTGGTTCAATATGCAGTGTACCGCCAACATCTGCCGATATTTTGAGCGTATGGGCAGAGGTAGGGTGAAGATGAGTTGATATAGCCAACATAAAGGCTAATAGCTGACTCACCTTCAGTACAGCAGAAATAGGAGCTTTAGCGTGACTTGCTTGGCGGGACATACAATTTTGCTATGGTTAACCTTGACCAAAAACAGCGCGAACGCACCAGCAACACACACAGAGTCAAAAACCCTATGAGCGCTGCTGCTAATTTATTCCCCCCATTTGATTGTAAAGAACCCAGGTAATGGGAACCAATCAAAATCGCATGAATCACACTCAAGAGTAAAGCTGGCACACTCAATAAATGAATCTGCCGCCAACGCTTACCCAAAGATTTCTGTAATGAGTCAAAACTTGTTAACGCAGCGGGAGTCATCAAAACTAATGCTACAACACCCGCAGCCATGCCCCACTGAAACTCTAGCGGCAAGAACCAGAAGGCGGCAAAATTCCATTGCAGCGAATGTTCTATCATGTGGACAGTGTGAACCACAGACAGCACAAAAGCGCCGACCCCCAAAGCCCGACGGTAACGCAGGGGTGATGCCCACAAACCACTAATCGGACGAGCAATTAGGGCTAATATCAAGCAGATTAATGCGGCGTGTCCGGTGTAATCTACCATTGTGTCGCCAGTTCGCAGCAAAGTGATTACGCCAATGGCGAGAGTTACCCAACCGCCGAGGCGAAACAATTGGCTACGCTTGTTTTGACTAACTAAAGAGGTGGAAACGCCTACACCTAACATAGTAGGTAGAGTTCCCAAGCCAAAAGCCAGCATGGTTGCCGCACCCATCCATAAATTACCTGTTTGGGCAGCTTTAATCTGGGCAGCATACAGGAAACCACAAGGCATCAAACCCCAAGTCATCCCCAAAAGTGCTGGCGTCCACCATTTGGTTTGTAATGAAAGCTTGACCATTCCCGCACTCAGGCGATCATGTAAACTTGCTTGTAATAACGGGTGTAACACGGGAATTCGAGGCAGCAGGTTAGGTTTGACTTGTCCTAACCCAAACCAAATCAGCATTACACCAGTAATAATTGCTATCCAGCGGCGTAAGTCGCTGCCAATACCCGCTAGCTGTCCACCCTCCAGCAACACTGAACCCAGCGCTCCAATACCAGCACCGACTAGAACATAGCTCAACATCCGCCCTAGATTCAGCAAGGTATGAAATTTTAATTGCTGTCGCCAATCAGGAGTTCCCTGCTGATGAGATAGGGAGAATGCCATTGTTAGAGGGCCACACATCCCAAAACAATGTCCAAAACTGCCCAGGAGCCCCAGGAGCATAATGAGTAATAAATCTAACATAGATAAAGTCCTGAGTCCTCAGTTCTGAGTTTTGAGTGGAAGAATGAAGAAATTGTTTTCTTTTTATTTTCCTTTCTTTCTCAGCACTCAGTACTCCGTACTCAGTACTGTTATAGTGCGGAACTTTAAGTTAATTCGTCTACTGTGTCAAAAGACGCGTTGTCAAACTTGGTGTTTACGCTACCTTAAATCTGAGAAGCTGAGATAAATCAGATGAAAAAATGGATTTGGCTGGTGCTGTTGCTCTTGGCGGTAGTTGTAGTTGTAGGGACAAAAGGAACTGCCAAGAATGGATTCTTTGAGCAGCAATCCTCGCCAGTAATTGTTGAGAGCGTTCCAGCCGAAAATTCTCCATCAAGGGAATCTAAGCCAGTTTTTAATGAACTGCAAGTGTCTGCTGACAAGCTACTCACCCACATTCAAAAGTTGAATTTTCAGCGTTACACGATCGCACAGCGATCGCGTACTCGCACTTATATTACAACTGAACTGAGAAAATTAGGCTGGGCACCCAAGCTGGAAAAGTTCTCTGATGGTGTTAACATCTTTGCCGAACGACAGGGAACCCAAAAAACAGCGGGAGCCATTCTCGTAGCAGCACATTATGACACTGTTGCTGGCTCTCCAGGAGCCGATGACAATGCCAGTGGTGTAGCTGTAGTGCTGGAAGTTGCCAGACTTCTCGGTTCACAACCAACACCAAGGACGTTGCAGCTAGCTTTTTTTGATCAAGAGGAAGCGGGACTTTTGGGTAGTAAAGCTTTTGTGAACAAAACAGCACGGTTACAAAACCTCCGCGGTGTCATTGTTATGGACATGGTGGGTTATGCTTGCTACACTGCCGGATGCCAAAAATATCCCACTGGTTTACCTATCACTCCACCTAGCGATAAGGGTGACTTTTTAGTAGCAGTAGGCGATGCGGAACACTTGCCTTTGCTGAATGCCTTTCAAAATTCACAGATGTTTCCCCCAACCGCCTTCAACAAAGAGAATTCCAACCTACCAGCAGTCCTGACATTGCCTATTCCTCTAAAAGGCTTGCTGACACCTGATACCCTACGCAGTGACCATGCACCATTTTGGTATCAAGGAGTAGGTGCAGTGCTAGTAACTGATACTGCTAATCTCCGTACTCCTCACTACCATCAATCTAGCGATATTCCAGCTACAATTGACCGTTCTTTCTTCATAGGTTCAGCCCAGATTGTGCTGAATGCAACTAATACATTGTTAGAGAATGAGGGTGATTTAGCAACTCAACAATAATTTGGAATGAACTCGGGATTGCTAAAACAAATGTCAGAGGTTTTCAGCAATCTGCTGAGGATTAGCTTTTTGGTAGGCTGTGCTTGGTGTATTGTGAGGATCTGTTTCTTGCCAACGAAAAAACAGTCAGATGCAGCAATATTTCTCTGCCAATTGCTCTCCAATTTGTATCAGCCCATTCAAATCTTTCGTTACGACCAAAAGTTAAAAACGCTTTACGTTCAAGCTGGTAGAGCAGATGAGATTGCGGTGATAATTAATCAAGATGGAAATTGGAACTTTGTCTTATGATGCAGAACCTTAGCCAAATGACCAATACTGAGCTAAAACGTTTCCTGTCAGAAAACCGTAACAATGAAGAAGCATTTCGTGCAGCGTTAGAAGTTTTGATGAGTCGTCGTGACCCAGCGACACAGCAACCTTACCCCTTTGACTTAGAAAACCCTGAGACTCAAGTGGAAGCTCTTTTGAGAGAGAAACTTGCTCAGTCTGAGTGATCAAGTAGAAAATTCTCAGCCGTATGATGATCCAGCCTACTATCTCGATCAGGTGGGAAAGTACTACTGGTTTGATTTCGATGTTGTTTGTCCAAATGAAGAACTGTTGCAGTTACGTATGGTTTTTAATCATTTATCTTGAGGTTGAGGATAGGTTAAAGTCCAGTTCTGTTTATCATTGATTTGCCCGTACAAACCTTGCAGGATTAGTCGCAGTGCAGTACGAGTTCTCATGTAATCTCTCACCAAATGAGTTCCTGGCTCGGTAAAGATGTCATCATAGTTTTGGCTGTAGCCAAATGGCTTGGAACAGTCGCTACCAGCACCTTTGACTGTTAATACAAAAAATGGGGTTTCCTTAAATTCATTGGGAACCATAAAGATTCCATATACTTGGTGTTCACCACGCCACGGTTGAACAACAACTTTAGTGGCTTGTACTTGGTATTTTCTGATTTTTGATGCTAGAAAAGCTTCTGAATTGCAATCAGAATCATTTACGGGCCACCATAGAACAACGATACTTAGTGAAAGCAGCACAATTAAAATATAGGTAAGTTGGCGACGCATAAAGTAGAGTTCTTGCAAAAGTCCAAACATTAATAATTAACCGCCGATAAACGCCGAATCAGTAGCAAAATATAGCAATCCAATTTAATCCCTGAATCGCTCGTAGAGACAGCAAACAGGGAAGAAAGAATAAAGGTATACTGAGTTTTTTTAAAAATTAAATAGGAGTCCTATAAAATTCCTATATTTACCAAACCATTAGTGAATAGACTGACATTTTTTATTGAAATTATTCAACACAAAGGTACACAAGGTTTGGGTAACGGCAATTTCAAGGCCTTGTTTGAAGCGATCAAGCGTGAAAAAGGCGAACGTGGGAATTTATAGCACTCTGTGATTTTTTGCAAAGTAGAGTAGTCAAGTACACGGATATCAGCTATATTCCCCTCAGCATGGTAACCAAAGATGTTCATGAGACGAAGCTGGAAAAGTCTAAAGACAATCACAGGTTTGTTTTGCGCGATCGCACTTACACAGTTTTTTGGAGCAAATACTTCTGCACAAGCAGCTGATACGGTTATAGTACGTCTTGGTCTGTTTGCAGAATCTATCTCTCTTAGCGACTTAGAAAGTGCTGCGGCAACTGGAGAATTTCCGAGAAATTTAGCTTTTTACACCAACAATTTATCAGAACAAGACCGCCGCTTAATTTTGGGGGCACTACAGACGAGGATTCCACTAAATGTTGTGACCGTTAGTCGGTTACTTAATACGCAGATTGGTACAACAATTCTTAACGATCTGGCAACTGCTATAGTGCGAGAGGACAAAGCTGGAGCGCAAGCACTAAGAGCGGGATTTGTATTAGGCTCTACTGCACCTAAAGGACTTTCTATATTATCTTTTATTGCCGCCTATCCCAGTAAACGCCTAGAAATTAATTTGCCGCAAGCATTTACAGTTGCAAAAAACTTGAACTCAAGTTTTTGGCTCACTCAACAGTTTATGTTGGCGATCGCGCCCTTACTCGAACCCAGTAAACCTCAAACATCTTTTCCTTTTGATCCTAGCCAACCTGGAAGCGCGCAAGTACAGGTACTCAACTTAAAGTTGAATGATCAAAAGCGCGATCGCAACATTCCAGTAGATATTTATTGGTCAACTGCTGTAACTCCCGACAAACCTTTACTTGTCTTTAGCCACGGTTTAGGCTCAGTCCGTACAGACTTGCGCTATCTAGCAGAACATCTAGCATCCCACGGATATACAGTAGCAGCTTTAGAACATCCTGGTAGTAATGAGACAAATACTAACTTAGCAATACAAAACAAAACCAGGCTTTTAAAACCCCAAGAGTTTTTAGATCGTCCCAAAGATATTAGTTTTGTCCTTGATCAACTCGAAAAACTCAACCAAACAGCCAATAACCCACTACAGGGAAAACTCGCTACTAATAACGCGATGGTAATTGGCTATTCATTCGGTGGCGGTACAGCCTTAGCAATCGCTGGAGCCGAGTTACAACTAGAACGCCTCAAACAACGGTGTAAACAGAATTTGGCTGTGTTGAGTCTGGGTGAAACTGTTCAATGTCTTGCCCAAGAATTACCAGCAAACAGCTATCAACTGCGTGATACAAGAATAAAACAGGCGATCGCTCTTAGTCCTACCACTTCTTTGATGTTTGGCGAAACTGGCTTAACTAAGGTGCAAGTACCCACCCTGATATTAGCAGGTTCCGCCGATAAAACTGTCCCAGCTTTACCCGAACAGATTGTTGGATTTAGCAAAATCCCATCCCCAAAATGGCTTGTCGGTATTCTTGGGGGTACTCATCTAAGTGTAAAAGACCCTAGTACGACTTTGGATCAGCAAGGAAAACCAAATACGCCCCTGTCTGGCGGTGAAGTAGTAGGTGAACAAGCAGCTGACATTCGTAAATACTTAAAAGCTATAGCTTTGGCCTTTGCTGCACAGCTGACTCCTGAATCTGAAAAATACGCAATTTTTCTGACCTCAGATTATGCTCAGTTTGCTTCTACTGCTGCGTTCCCGATTCGCCTAGTTACCGAGATTCCTCCTCAAGCTATGGCAGTGGTAAAACAATTTATAAAACAATAATCAAATAATTCAGAATTTAGTTATAGAAACAGTTCTATCTGAGGATAGTCAACCTACAGGAAACTTAAAACTAGTCTTATAGAAGAACTTGTTTAATAAGGTGTAAATGTATGACATCAGCAAATTCTCCAGATAATCGCCAAGAAGAGGGTAAATATGATCCTCAAGATAACCCTGGAACCCAAACGACTGTACCAACTACAGAAGAAGGTGATACTCCTCTTGATGAGAGATATCGGATGACTGGTCAAGAATCAGGTAGTGAGGTTAGTCAGGGTGCTGAACCTGAAGCGGCTGGGGGTACTGTGACGACGCCTGGTCTTCCCAATCAAGGAACGGACTCTCGTTAAAAAGTTTCTTGAAATTTGATCAGGATTAACGATCGCCTCCGCCTTCACTGTCGCCATAAAATTTCTGGTTCTATAGTTGTAGGGGTGTTAGGCGATCGCAACTACGATGATCGTCTATTCATAGTCTTGTGTGAAATACTTGATGTAATGCTATTTCCCAGATCACCTCTTAGTATCTGTGGTGAAGTTTAAAATTCTAATACACTAAATTTCTTTTTGTAAAAAATATCGTTTATGCCCTTGGGGAAAGTCTTCCAGAACTCCGAATATTTTATAACCCAAACGTTCGTAAAAACCCAAGGATTGAAAGCTAAATGTATCGAGATAGACATGACCGCAACCACGCACTCTAGCTGCTTCCTCAGCTTTGAGTATTAGTCGTCTGCCGTAACCTTGACTTCGTAAGTCTTCTGCAACCCACAAGTGAGAGATAAACAACCATCCCCAATGTATTTTGCCAACTAAGCCGCCAACAATTTCATCGTTAGGATCTCTAATCCAAATAGCTAGCGGATATGCGATGTCCTCTTGCTTCTGACTATTATTGTTGTAGTCAAGAATCTTACCGATTACAGTACGAATATCTTCTGGATCTGGATGATCCTCAACTGTAAATTTTAGGTGTACCATCTAAATTTCACAGAACAAAATAACGGTAAGAACAGCATTTAATCTATCCGCCACTTATTGAAGTCTTAGTTGGCAAATCTTGGAGATACTCCGTCACGCTTCCTTAATAAAAGATTATTTTCTCGCAATTATCCAAATTGCGTGAACAATCCCAGGAATATAGCCGAAAAAGGTCAAGATGAGATTAATCCAAAAATCTTTACCCAGCCCTACTTGCAAAAATACTCCCAGGGGGGGTATGAAAATTGCACATAAGATACGAATTAAATCCATTGAAACCTCCTGTTGATCTCATAATGAGCAGATTTTTAGTTGTTAGTTAACTAATTCACAACTGCTCAGGGATATTTGAATATCTCAAAGATAACATTAGCGAACTCGATGGGTTGCTTTGGTGAGTTCGGTAAACTCTACTTATTAACCACCGCTAATTTTGGCTTTATAACCAAGCTTGGTCAAAATTTCGACAATTTTTTGCTTGTGATCGCCCTGAATTTCAATTTCATTGTCTTTGACTGTACCACCTGTACCACATTGGGTTTTTAACTGTTTTACTAAATCTGCCAATGTTTCTGGTTTGGCTTGAAAACCGCTAATTACTGTGACAGTTTTACCTTTACGTCCTTTACGGGAAGCTTGCACTTTGAGATTTTGTTGTTGCGGCGGTAGTTCGAGAATTGGTCTTTCTAAAGCGGCGGAGTTCTCGTTGCCAAATTCCTGATAGATGATGCGTTTGTTGGAGGAATTAGAAGAAGACATAATCTTTACTTAAGCATAATTCTAATATTAAGTTACTTTTATATTCATATCTTAGCGATCGCGTCCTCATGTGCCTCAGACTTTTCTATAATTAAATTCGTCCCGTCATCGAAATGAATCCGTGACTACCACTCCCATCTCTCCAAGATCCCCATCAACTGCTCAGGTTCCCGATACACAAGGACGCTTTGGACGCTTTGGCGGTAAGTACGTCCCGGAAACATTGATGCCTGCTCTTACTGAACTAGAAACAGCTTACCAACAATATCGCAATGACCCTGTTTTTCTCACAGAATTACAACAACTACTGCGAGACTATGTAGGGCGCGCCACACCATTGTATTTTGCTGAACGTCTGACTGCTAACTATGCTCGACCAGATGGCACAGGGCCGCAAATTTATCTAAAGCGTGAAGACTTAAATCACACTGGCGCTCACAAAATCAATAATGCCCTTGGTCAAGTATTGTTGGCAAAGCGCATGGGTAAGCAGCGGATTATTGCAGAAACTGGTGCAGGACAACATGGAGTGGCCACGGCAACAGTGTGCGCTCGGTTTGGGCTGGAATGCATAATTTATATGGGCGTTCACGATATGGAACGTCAATCATTGAATGTGTTCCGTATGCAACTCATGGGAGCAGAAGTCCGTCCAGTGGCGGCGGGAACAGGAACTCTTAAGGATGCAACTTCTGAAGCGATTCGGGATTGGGTAACGAATGTAGAAACAACTCATTACATTCTGGGTTCAGTAGCAGGGCCTCATCCTTACCCCATGATGGTACGTGATTTTCATGCCGTGATTGGTCAAGAAACTCGCGCCCAAGCAATAGAAAAGTGGGGTGGTTTACCAGATATTCTCATGGCTTGTGTGGGCGGTGGTTCCAATGCGATGGGATTATTCTATGAGTTTGTCAATGAGCCAGCTGTCAGGTTAATTGGAGTTGAAGCGGCGGGAGAAGGTGTGAATACCAATAAACACGCTGCTACCTTGACAAAAGGACAGGTTGGTGTTCTGCACGGAGCGATGAGCTATCTGCTGCAAGATGAGGATGGACAAGTAATTGAGGCACACTCAATTAGTGCAGGGTTAGATTATCCTGGCGTGGGGCCGGAACACAGCTATTTAAAAGATAGTTCTCGTGCCGAATATTACAGTGTCACGGATGCAGAGGCTTTAGCAGCATTCCAACGATTGTCACGCCTAGAAGGAATTATCCCAGCACTGGAAACATCTCACGCGATCGCCTACCTAGAAACCCTGTGTCCTCAGCTTAGTGGTAGTCCCCGGATTGTGATTAACTGCTCTGGACGTGGTGATAAGGATGTACAAACTGTAGCTAAGTTTCTCAATCCTGCATAGTTGCTTAAGCTTTTGAAATTCTCCCCATAACTAAAGCGGTGGGGAGAATTTTAATGTCATCTTTATAGGCATAATTGACGAAATAAGTAATAATACTGAGGCAATTTTTCGGCAACCTCAACCAAAGCTAGTGGACAACGCAGAATATTTCAGTATAAATGCTTACAATAATTTAAATTGTATGATGCTTTGTCATACTCTTTTTTACTTGAGGTTTCTACAAATGGGCAATAGAACAGCAGGAGAGACCAATTTATAGACGTAATTTAATAAATAAGTAATAATGCTGAGAGTATTTTTCGGCAACCTCAATTACAGCTAGTAAACATAGCTGATAATTTTCAGCATAAGCACTTACAACATTTAAGTTTTATGGTGCTTTAATGAACCAGAACGGTAGCAATTACAACCGTCTATCTAATCAGTTCATTAAGGCATTTAGTATGATAAGTAACAACATTTTCGGTATTGTTGTAGGTATTATTGTCCTAGCCAGTGGTGCAAGCGCTATTTCTGCAACAGCCCAAGATTCTACATACGACTCTTTGCAGGTATCAAGTTCTAGCCGTAGCTACCAAGTAGCCCAAACTACAATTGACACTGCTGCTCTAGAAGCGTCAACTTTTCAGCAAATTAATCAATATCGGGCTTCCCTGGGTCTACCTGCGCTGGCTCGTAATTCTAGCATTGATGCTCAAGCTAGGATTCATAGCCAGAATATGGCTAGTGGACAAGTCGCCTTTGGACATCAAGGATTTGCAACGCGAATTCAAGCAACTGGTATTGCGTATAGAGCAGCTGCTGAAAACGTTGCTAAAAACCGGGGATATAGCGACCCGGTGGCCGTAGCTGTTAGAGGTTGGCTTAACAGTCCTGGACATCTCGCCAATATCAAAGGTAATTACAACCTAACTGGTGTTGGTGTTGCTCGCAATAGCAGAGGTGAAATTTACTTCACACAAATATTCATACGCAAATAAGTTGTTTGTTAAAAACTAAGGGTCATCACGAGCATCTACTTTTATTTATATTGACTTAATTAATGAAAAATGTAATTACTGTGACATTTATCTATTAGATACTACATTATCTTTTTAAAGATTCAAATAAATTTCAAATTTTAAGGAAAGCGATCGCATCTTCAAAAAGCAAACTTAATCTAGTATTTCAACTTGGAGGTGATTATTTGTATTTGTTGTAAAGGATATGCAAAAGTTTTCTAAGTTCATCAATACTTAATAGTATCCTAGTATTTTTACTAGGAAGAATAAGGTAGAGTAAAAGTCTTAGAACTTTATACATTACGTAATTCTTCATGTTCCGACAAACTGCTTTTGGCATCGCTTTAAGTACGCTTGTCCTTGCCAGTGGATTAACTACTGCTCCGATTCCAGGTCACTCTTCTACAAACAAACCCACTCATAATAAACCGTTATCGATTTCTTTAAATCAGGTTGCAACATCATCTACTACTTTTAAAACCACTGCTCTAGAAAAATCAGTTTTTGCCCAAATTAATCGATACCGGGTTTCTCAAGGGTTGCCAAAGTTGGCCCTGAATGCAAGTATCACTCGGCAGGCAAGGATTCATAGTCAAAACATGGCTAAAGGTAAAGTTCCATTTAGCCATCAGGGATTTAAAGGGCGAGTTACTGCTATCCCGATTATTTACAACAGTGCTGCGGAAAATGTTGCATTTAATCAAGGATATAGCGATCCTGCTGCCCAAGCTGTGATTGGTTGGCTTGATAGCCCCGGACATTTAAAAAATATCCGAGGTAAGTACAACCTTACAGGTATTGGTGTGGCTGCTAATGAGGAAGGTGAAGTCTACCTGACGCAAATTTTCTTACGCACTCAATAGATTTAATTTCTATTTTTTGCACAATAATAATGTAGTGTCTGATAAGATTTTTGTCTTTTAGACGCTGCATTTATTCTTGAGTGATTCATGACATTACCAGATTTTCAGGTAAGCGATCGCGACCTTAGTGACGCTGTACTGTCCCAGTATCTAGAATCAGAGGCGATCGCTGTTGATACCGAAACAATGGGATTATTGCCACAGCGCGATCGGCTGTGTCTCGTCCAACTGTGCAATCCAGAAGGAAAAGTAACAGCGATTCGCATAGCAAAAGGACAAACCGATGCACCAAATTTAAAACAACTCTTGGAAGCACAGAATGTCCTGAAAGTATTTCACTTTGCGCGTTTCGACATTGCTACCTTGCACTGCAACCTAAAAATTACGGTTCAACCTATTTTTTGCACCAAAATAGCTAGTAAATTAGCCCGTACTTACACCAATCGTCACGGACTGAAGGATGTAGTGCAAGAGTTGGAAAAAGTAGAACTTGATAAAAGCGCTCAAAGTTCTGATTGGGGTAACGCTACTAATTTAACCGAAGTTCAACTCAGTTATGCTGCCAATGATGTTCGCTACTTACTCAATGTGCGGCAAAAACTAATAGAAATGCTCAAAAGAGAAGAACGTTGGGAATTAGCTCAAGAATGCTTTCAAGTTTTACCAACAATCGTGTCTTTGGATTTGTTGCAATTCAAAGATATCTTTGAACACTAATTCATCTGCTAAAACGAAGTCATTAGTCTATATAAAATGACTAATGACTCATGACCAATGACTAATGACTAACACACACTATCAAACTATACCTTTTTGTTTTGGGTATCTGTGTGTTCTTGCATCCGAGCTACAACGTTATAGTCACCTGCGCCTGGGGGAGTTAACGCCTCAACAATACCTTCTGTAGGCCCACCAATTGCCTTCCATGCAGCAAGACCACCTTTGAGGAGAGATACATGCTCAAACCCAGCAGAACGCAGCGATTGTACAGCTTGGGCAGTTTGTTCCTCGTTGGCACCGTAAATGTAAATATCACGGCTTTTATCTATAGATGATGATGCTCGCTCTACCAAGTCATCTATGGGCATTGCCATTGCTCCCATAATGTGACCTTCGTTGTAGGTTTCGCGATCGCGCACATCGAGTATTGTGAAAGCTGGTTCGCCCCATTCTAGACGAGCTTTAAGTACATGAACGTCAGATTGTGGTTCTATTGGTGGCTGTTGAGGAATGATATTATCTACTAGATTGTTAGCCATAATTCTTCCTTGCTGATTTCATTAACAGCAATTTACCGGAAAAAATATGTTAGTTTTCTCTTTCTTTGGGATGAATATTATTAAACTCTCTCTTCAGATAGACTAGTACCGCTACGCGGAATTCAAAATTCAAAATTCAAAATTCAAAAAGCTGATGGCGTAAATTTTTCATTTACTTTGAATGGTAACTTTATTTCCGTCGTCATGTACTAGCTTACTAAAATAATTGTCTAAATTGAGTAATTATAAACATATAAAATTCCAATTTAATTTTTAAAATATATGTAGGGTGAGGATTGCCCGCTATCCTATTTAAGGTTTTTCAAAAAAAAATAGGATTATTATAGTAATGAAACTATAAAAAACAGTGCCATCTAAACTAACTATTTAATATCTCTAGATTGTTTAATCAGTATTTTCCCTTTAAATTGTCACGATAAATTTGCCTTGAAGCTATTGATACATTTTTCTGAGCAGTATCTATAGGTCAACATTTTAAATGAACTGTTGTGTTTTGAATTTACACACTAAGACAGTAGAGAAGCTAGCGCTACGAGAGGGAAGCCACTGCGACCTTACGAGTTACCCTAAGGGCGCACTGCCTCCTTTATGCCGGCGAACCTGTCCACCGCAGTGGCTCCCCATGAGCGACTGCTGCTCGCGTAGCGTATCTCTAGGATTCACCCGTTCGGCGTTCGCCCTTGGCGTTGCCGAAGGCTAGCTGTTCTCGTAAATAGGACTTACGCACTGAAGCCCTGATCCCCCCTAACCCCCCTTTTGAAGGGGGGAATTTCTAAAGCCCCCTTTTGAAGGGGATTGGGGGATCTGAGTGCGTAAGTTCTGGTAAAGCCCTGCGGGTATGGCTGCGCTTACCGAGCGTATCCGTAGGATTCACCCAAAGGGGGTTTTGCACTACAAGCAAACTTCGGGGAGGGTTTCCCTGCAGCATTTATAGATAACTAATTATGCGATTTGTAAGCTCAACATCTGAACAAATTTTTAGGAAACCTAGCTAGCTTTGTGCAAATTGACACATAACATCAGCCAGAAACTTGCTAATTCACAAAAAATAGGTATAAGCAAAGTTTTCTAATTTACTACTATCAATTATTCTGCTTTCTTCCTGTACTTTTGTGTTGTAGCAACCAGAAAGCAAAGTGTATGACCCAGGTTTATATTTTTGTTGGCCTAATGTCTTCTTGTAATGCCTTAGTTTTTAGGTTGTCATCAAGGCTGAATTTTTTTATATTAAATGGAAAATTAAGTGCGGCTAAGTATTTCAGTGGCGATATCTAGCGATCAACAGTTACCCTAGAAACAGTTCTAAGTGTCTACTTAAGCAGCCGAGGGTAACGTGAAGATGATTTCACGGAAAGTATCGGTAGCATACGTAGAATCTATATAGATAGCTTCTTATAGAGTAGCGATCGCATAGCGAATTGCCACATAAACAATAGGCTAAAAATTTATGGTGATGGTTCCCGCTACTAATCCTAAAATTCTTGTGGTAGATGACGACCACAGCGTCAGAAATCTTATATATCGCTTTTTAAGCCGCAAATATCACATAGAGTCTGCGGCAGATGGTAAAGCTGCTCTGGCAATGTTTGAGCAATTCAACCCAGCTTTAGTAATTCTGGATTGGAATTTGCCTGATATCAATGGTTATAACCTATGTCAGGAAATGCAGAGCCGCACTAATGTATTAGTGATGATGCTGACTAGCCGGACTGAAGAAGCTGATAAAATCAAAATCCTTGCCGCAGGTGCTGATGATTTTATGACCAAACCGTTTAGCCTGGCGGAAGTAGAACTCAGAATCCAAGCTCTTTTACGGCGTGTCCGCAGTATCAACCCCTCACCAACACAACGCCTTGTATTTCAACAGCTAGCAATTAACCCAGATAGTCGGGAGGTAACACTTAATGATAAGCCTCTATCATTAACTGCTCTAGAATTTAATATTTTACATTTTTTAGCAACCCATCCTGGGCAGGCTTGGAGCCGCCCACAATTAATCCAAAAAATCTGGGGTTGCGAGTATGTGGGAGACGGACGGGTGGTTGACGTGCATATTGGTCAGCTTCGCAAGAAAATGGAAGTTGATACTAGTGTACCGGAGTATATTAAAACTGTTCGGGGCTATGGTTACAAGTTTGAGCCACCTGGAAACGCCATCAGCTAAAGGAGTTTGGCAGCGATCGCACTTAGCACTTACGCACAGTAACAATTACATTAAGATAGTCCGTTACTTCTCAGCGTTAGATAATTTATTTTTTGGTACTTCTTTAAGTAGTAAATAAAATAATTGTCCATTACTAACTGTGACACCAGCGCGATCGCCTGCTAATTTTCCAGTACCTAAAAAATAATCTACCCTGCCAGGCCCTTTAATCGCACCACCAGCATCTTGATCAAGTACATAGCGGCTAACAATTCGATGTTCTAGTTTGCCAGTAGCATCAGCAAAAGGAATATCAGCACGAATCAATGCTAAAGCACCAGGGGGCATTAAAGATTTATCTGTGGCAATTGAACGTTCTGCTGTTAGTGGCTGATTAATAGAACCTTGTGCTGGCGCACCTTTATTTTCTTGAAAAAAAACAAAGCTGCGATCGCGAGGTATATAAACATTTAATTCTTGCGGATACTTATGGAAATAGTCGAGGATAATTGGCATCGTTATACCTTCTAAAGGCAATTTGCCATCATTCGCTAGTTCCCGCCCCATACTCCTGTAGTTATATGCGGTATTACCGGCATAGCCTACGGTTGTCTGAGTGCCATCAGTCAGTTGTAATCGTGCAGAACCTTGAATTTGCGCTAGATATGGTTCAAGGCGATCGCGAAACCAAAATAATTCTAACCCGCGCAATTTACCTTTTGCGCCTTGCAAACCATCTGCTCCTTCTAGTTCTAAGCGTGTAGGATGAGGCTTGCTCCAAGAGCCTAAATTTGCAGGTAATTTATAAATAGGATAGCGATATTCTGCTGTGGGAACACGACTGGCAACATACAGCGGTTCATAATAGGCTGTGAACAAAACTGAACCTTTGCGATCGTGCCCAATTGATTGATAAAAAACGAATTCGCGTTCTATAGCTGTATGAAGTTCCGCTGCGGAATTTGTGTTAATTAATAATTGGCGAAATCTTTGTAAACTTTTGAGTACGCGATCGCGTGTAATTCCCTGCGACTGATACTTTTTGTAAGCAGCATCAGCATTAGTAGTTTGCAAGTATTGCAGACTGCGATTAATAGCCGTCAATAGTGATTTTTTATTTGGTAGTTGGCCCTTTTCACCCTGATAAAGAACCTCATCCAAACAAGATGTATCATTTTGACAACAGGTAATTGGTAATCTTTGGATAAGTATTGCTGATGGCGTTTTTTGATTGGAAGTGCTAGTCAAAGATACTGGTATATCCCATTTTTGGACTTGACATTCTGGTGAACTTGGTTCCTGATACCCCAAGGATGGCATACGTAACAGAAGAATCGAAATAACAACTGTTAAATTAAGAGTGAGAAATGGAACTATTTTTCGCATCAAAAATTTAAACTAATAAACTGATTTAAAATTGCTCTTTATACCGTAAAAATATTATTCATTCATATTACGGTAAGTCGCAACCGCTGAAGGTGATATACGGTTCAAGTAGCGGAAAATCCAGTATTTGAAAATGGTATCTAGAATCACGGGAAAGGTGGCAATAAATAAGAAGATAAAATCTCGGTTGGCTGGTAATCCCCAATGACGCGATAAACCTTCCAAAATTACTTCCCAACCATGAGGAGAGTGAAACCCTACAAATACGTCAGTAAACAAAATTATAATAAATGCTTTAGCACTGTCACTCAGCCCATAGACAACATGATCGAAGAACTCTTTGAGAACGGCAATAGACTTTTTACTGGCGATCAAAAGCCAAATGAAAGTTCCCACAGAGAACATATCTGCAAAAACATTTTTAATAGCATTTGAGCTTTCTTCGCGGAATTCTTGAGCAATCTCCTGAGCCTTCTCTTTCATTTGGGTTTCAATATTTTCAGGAGATAGCGACGGTGATCTGCTAATAAGATTTTCAAATTTTATTCTATCTTCAAACCTTTCTAGCTCCACTAGTGCTTCTTCTTCCATTTCAAAATTGAGGAATATTTGCCCAGTTTCAGAACCTCTAAAACGTTCAACAAGTGGGCCTACTACCAAAGTTTTTGCTAACTGATGAGTCAGAAGAGGCACTATAATTAGTAGTAATATAAATCTAATAGATATGATTGTTCTTTTTTGAGTCTGGCGGAAGTTTTGAACAACATCTTGTTCAGAATTGGGATCTAATTCAACTTGTAAACGGATGATTGTACTTAAAATTGACCTGGGCAATATCCCCGTTGTGTTAGCTTTACCCCGTGGCTTTTTTGAGCCATTATTATTTGTGGATTTTGGTGTTAATGGTTGAGTTATTGCTGAGTTAGCTTCTACATTTGGGGGTTTGTGTATTAAAACTGGGTAACTTGTTTGATCATCAACTAAATTGTATTTTGAAATAACTTGATCGATGAATCTAAGTTTTTCTAAAATTAATGAAGGGCTGGGATATTCTACACCTGCTTTATTAGCAGTTTCTTGATTAGCTGTGTTTAAAAACCAACGACTACCTTTAAACTCTGTTAGTCGCATTCGGGTAATTTTTAATTGCTTTTTTAAATCTGACTCAAAATAATCCATGACGTTGCTACTGTACATAGCTAAGTCAGAGTTTATTTTATTACCATTAAAATGTTTATCTTCTATTTCTCTAATCTTTAATGCTGCATTGTAAGCCTCATCTAGAGAGCGCTCTGGCGTTCGTAAGTACCATCGGTAAGCAGCTAGTAAGAAAGGGTAAATTTTTTGGCTAAACACAGAATTATTCATTGGAGGCAATTATCCAGCATTATTTAGTAATTCTTAACCTTAAATTAACGCACGCAGTATACTAACAAATCTACAAGGAGAGAGTTTCTGGTGTCTCATTCTATTTGGGTTGTTGGTGGTAGCCGCAGTGGTAAGACAGCTCGCTTAGTCGAGCAGTTTTGCAGTTGGGTGCAAGGCGACAATAACGGCAAGGAATTATTTTATACTAAAAAAAAGGAGCAAAAAACAGGTAAGCAATTACCAAAAGTATTGGATCTTCGGCAAACAGAACCAGGACTTTTGCTTCTGGCTGCTAATGATGATAACCGCCGAGAATTAGGAGATAGAATTGTTACTGCAACCTTGGGTAAATATCCGGTTCGCGCCAAAACACCATTGGGTTTTTTTCAAGATGAAGTTATTTTATTTTGGCCATTATTAATTCAGTCGTTGCAGCTGAGGGCACAATTTCCTGTTAGATTACGCCCAGAAACTGAGCAAGAATTAGCCACTAAACTCTGGCGTTCCCAGTTAGACGAAGAAACTTTGCGTCGGGCTGGAGTGAATGAGTATCGTTTAGTGCGTCGCATTCTAGATTTACTGCAATTAGCTGCATATAGTGGCATAAATTGTGATCAAATTACCCAGATTTTGGCAAGTGGCTTAGGAGAGAACGCTATAAATCTAGAGCCGGAATTTCTAGGATCTTTGCTGCTAGATTGGCGCAATTGGTGTTTAGACAGGGGGTTGCTAACCTATGGCATTATTACGGAACTCTACAGTCAGCATTTGTTAACTAATCATAATTATCAACAGCATTTAGTGAAACGCTATCAGGCATTACTGGCAGATGATGTGGATGATTATCCTGGTGTAGCACGTCAGCTGTTCGAGTTGCTATTAGAGCAAGGTACAGTAGGGGCATTTAGCTACAATCCTGATGGTGCAGTGCGATTGGGATTAGGAGCAGATCCTGACTACCTAGAAGGATTAGCAAGGCATTGTCAAGTAGAAAGTTTGATTGGGCCACCCCCTGATTCCTTAGCAATTCGGTTGGCTACGCCGATGGTGGAATTAGCTATAGAGCCGTTGGTGATGTTGAACTTACCAGAAACGGTACAGTCAATTCAAACTACCTCCCGTGCCCAACTGTTACGGCAAACAGCAGAGGTGATTGTGAATGCCATCAAGTCGGGGCAAGTAGAACCAGAAGAAGTAGCAGTCATTGCACCAGGTTTGGATGCGATCGCTCGTTATACCCTAATAGAAATCCTCAACAAGCAAAACATCCCGGTAGAAGCCCTTAACGACCAACGCCCCTTAATTAGCTCACCTGTGATTCGGGCATTACTTACCATACTAGCCTTAGTTTATCCAGGTTTGGGACGTTTAGTAGATCGAGATGCTGTGGCAGAGATGCTTGTGGTATTGAGTAGAAGGCGAAAAGCACTAGACAACTCTCCAGAACAAGGTACTCAAAACTCAGCAATCCATACAGAAATTGACCCTGTACGCGCTGGTTTAATTGCAGATTACTGCTTTGAGCCGCATCCTGATCGCCCTAACTTGTTAAGCGTAACTACATTTGAGCGTTGGGATCGAATTGGCTATGCAGCCACAACAGCTTATAGTGAAATATTACAGTGGTTAGAAAAGCAGCGATCGCAACAAAAACAGCGTCTGATCCCCAGCCCAATTTCTCTGTTATACCTAGCAATTCAGGACTTTCTGTGTAAAGACAGCAATCCCCCTTATGACGAACTAGCAGCCTTACGGGAATTGTTGGAAACTGCTCAGCACTACTGGGAAATTAATACCAGACTCCAACAAACCAATTCCCAATTATCTTCACTCAGTACCCCTGAAGCCACCATTGCCGAATTTATTCAACTTCTACGGCGTGGTACGATTACAGCCAACCCTTATCCTTTGCGTCCCATCGGCACAGCCAGAAAAGCTGTCACTTTAGCAACCATCTTCCAATATCGTTCTAGTAGAAGAATTCACCGCTGGCATTTCTGGCTAGATGCTGGTTCCCCTTTGTGGGCAAAAGGTGGCGCGGCTACTCTGTTCGGCGCACCCTTGTTTCTGCAAGAAAGGCTAGGCGTACCCTGGACAGCAGAAGATGACCAATTAGCGCAAGAACAGCGATTGCAAAGAATTTTGGCAGATTTACTTTCCCGTGTCACAGAAAAAGTCTATTTGTGTCATAGCGATTTAGCTGTAAGTGGGCAAGAACAAATAGGGCCACTGTTACCTTTAGTCAATGCCTGCGTCTCGGTTATTTCTGAAGCTGCTGTTACTTAAGTGGCTGGATTTAACTCATCCCACCCCTTGAAGGGATGGGATTTTCACCATTTTTTTTGATTATCTTTACTAAAAATTTATCTATTATTACTTTTTTTTTATCGAGGCTTTATATAGCCTCGGTTTCTGCAACTAAATATTTATTACATTAGTACCCTAGAGAGATAACTTACGTTAAGCAAAAATCTCAAAAAATATTTGGATTAATTGAATTATTTAAACGGCAAAAATAGATAACTTTTATATATATGGCAGTGTATTTAATGTTTCGTTAACTACAAAAAAATAATCAAATATTATACAGCTAAATGCCATTTTGCAACAAGTTGCTAAAAACTAACTAACTACAAAATTACGTATAAAAAATTGTTCTATAACAAAATCAAATTTGTAAGTATCAGTTTTTTGAGATTACTAAATCCACTGTTGCAATGAACATTACTGACCTCAACTTCCCCAAACTTCTCAAAAACGAACCATTCTGGATCTTAAGTATTGCTGCTGGGCTACAGGCCATTTGTCTCACATTGGTTTGGAAGGCTGATGATACTGGCCATTTGGGAATGAGTATTCTGTTTTTGTGCGCCGCAGGTTCCCTATTGTGGGACAAACGCCATACGTTGCGCTTCGAGAGCGATGTCTTCTCTAGCATAGTAGGCTCGCTTTTAATTGGTTGGGTACTATGGCAAAGTACTTCTCAAAATTTAGAGTATACTCTTCGTCTTTTGCCCTTTACTTCTGCAATTGGTGTCAGCTTATTGGCTTCTGGCTTTAAAGGATTAAAGCAATATTGGGAGGAATTGATTATCCTGTTTTTCTTGGGAGTCCCCAATGTAATTGCCGATTTATTAATTGATATTTCGCCTTTAAGTGCCAAATTTGCTACTTTGATTTTGTGGTATTTAGGCTTTGATGTTGCAATTGATGGGATCAATATTTATTTACCAACCGGCAGCGTCAAGGTTGTTCATAGTTGTTCTGGCATAGATACCATCAACTATATGCTAGGCATATCCGTGATTGCTTTAGTAATGTTCCCCGTCTCCCGAAGTAAGAGGTTCTTTGTGCCACTTGTCGCTATTATCCTGGGATTTGTAAGCAATGCAATTCGGATTGCTATGCTAGCAGTGATGGTAGGCATCAACCAAGCTGCCTTTGAAAGTTGGCACGGAGGGCAGGCTTCTTATTTTTACGCTATGTTAAGCATCGTGATATTCGGGCTGTTCTATATGTTGCTGCTGAAGCAAGAAGAACGGCAAGCACAAAATACCGAAAAGTCTTAAAGTTTAATCTTAATAATTTTCGAGAATAACTCTGGATTGTCTGTTGCTGCAAACTCAATCCCCAGCGATCGCCAGAGTAGTTAAAATATTAAGTAAGGTAAAGAAATTTATGAGAAATCAGCATCAAAATCAATGGCATTATTTGGATTTGGCAAGAAAGTAGCTATACCTACCCCTGAGGAAGCTTTACCAGGAAGATCAAAGGCTATACCAGTACCTGCTCATCACTATGTCAATGGGAATTCCCTGAAACCTCCTTTTCCTGATGGGCTGGAAAAAGCTTTATTTGGCTTGGGTTGTTTTTGGGGAGCAGAACGCAAATTCTGGCAACTTGAAGGAGTTTACACTACCGCAGTGGGTTACGCTGCTGGCTTCACCCCCAACCCCACCTATGAAGAGGTATGTACCGGACTCACCGGTCACAATGAGGTGGTATTGGTTGTATTTGATCCAAAAGTGATTAGTTACTCCCTACTGCTCAAAGTTTTTTGGGAAAGCCACAACCCCACCCAAGGAATGCGCCAAGGTAATGACGTTGGTACTCAGTATCGTTCTGGAATTTACGTATATTCTGAAAGCCAAAAGAAGCTAGCAGAAGCATCACGGGACACTTATCAACAAGCCATCAAAGATGCAGGTTATGGAAAAATCACCACCGAAATCTTAGATGCACCTGAGTTTTACTACGCCGAAGGTTACCATCAGCAGTACCTTGCCAAAAACCCCAATGGGTATTGTGGGTTAGGTGGGACAAATGTTGCTTGTCCTGTAGGAATTGTGGAATCACAGGTAATATGATGTCCGGCAAATCACCCTGAATATGTCATTGCGAGTGGAACGAAGTGAAACGACGCAATCGCAAAGTTTTTGGGATTGTTACCCTTCGGTCGCAATGACGGTTATTTAAACGGACATGATATAAGCGGCTAAAGCACCCTCTGCTCTTCTGCTATTCATGTGTAGCGGCATAAAAGCTGCTTACAAAGTAAGCCATCGTATCCATATATGAGGCGATGGTTTACTTTAATAATTACCGAAAATATTTCTTGCGAAGCTTACCGTAGATGCTCTGTGTGAGTAATTTGGCAAGACGTATTTTCGTCAAACTCTTAATATTGGATGAGTGATTAACTTTATGATCAAAAAATTCGTTTAATTCATCCAAAATTACTTGAAAACGCTTAATAATATTTTCGTGCCGATACTCTGCAAAAAACTGTTCAGGTAAGGCGGGGGTCACTGAAGAATTCAGCACTTTTAAAATGCGTTGAATATCATACTCTTTTGAATATCCAGCAATTTTATAGCAATTAAAGCCAGGATCTAAATAGTCAGACAGCCCACCATTAACACTAGAAAATACCTGACAGCCACAAGCAAGGGCTTCCATTGGTTGTAGACCAAATCCTTCACTTACACGTTGTTGTGCCCAGTACTCAGCGGAGTCATAAAGGTAAACCTTAGCGCGATTGAAAAGTCCAGGCAAATCCTCTACATAAGAATTAACCACACATACATTGCACTGCTTTTGCAATGCTGGAATTAATTCTTGCATTAAATATTCAGAGGACTTTCTAGCCTGGACTAAAACATCAATATCTCGCTCTAGATGTAAATTGCGGAATTCATCAGAAATTTGATTGGGCAAATAATAAATAAGAGAGTTAGGAGCATATTGCCCCCAATATCCCATTGTATTACGACTAACAGTAATGATGGGAATGCTTGCTGGCAAATCGAATTTGTAACCTGCACTGTGGGCATGGTAAATGACATTGTAGGATTTTAGCTTGGCAGCAAGTTTAGCAATATCAAATCCCCAGCTAATCACAAAAATTACATCATCTAAATTATTTTGTTTAAGCAGATCATCAATAAATATTTTGTCTTTTTCTCGTTGGCGGTAAGTTACAATATCAGCACTACAGATTTGTTGAGCCAAATTAACTGTTTTTAACTCTGCCCAAAGACCACCGCAGGCGAATTTTCCATCTGTTCCAGGCAGCAAGAAGTAAAGCTTTCTCATTAGATAATTCTCTTAAATGCCTAACGGCATAGCCATGTAGCAGTAAGTCATTATAGCGACTTTAAATGTTGTGGCAAGGATAAAACCAGCGGACATTAGCATGGTTGTTTTTTAGAGAACCGATACTGGTTTTACAGTTTGCCAGAGAGCATCGACCTCAGAAGGTGTGTATGCACCTTCTGATGCAACTGTTACCATGTCTGTGAGTCGTCCAGCCAGAAACGAACGTCCAACCTTGATCAGATTCTCGTCTGGATAAGAGCGATGAACCCATAACCCAATCTCTAAAGGGTCAATTCCATCTGATTGCACCTCGAACACAACTTTATGGAATGGTTCAATAAAGCCTGGTCGGTGCTGGTCACGAAACACTTCTTTGAGGATGATACGGGTTTCAAAATGCATGACGGGTTCCTTCCCTAATCAACAGACAAAAGAATTTTTTACTTTTCAGTCTTGCCAATTGACCTTTACAAAATTTGCCTCGCGCCCCCAAACGTCACGTGTACGGCTAATGTTTTCAATTTTCAGGTTGAAGGGAATGGCAGTAGTTACGTAGCGCTGTGCCATAGAACCTAAGTCAGGTGCGAGTTCAGCCGCTGTCGTAGCTGCCAATCCCAACCCTATCAATTGCTCAATTGGTCGGAACGGTAGTAACAGAGGCACACCTACAGCTAGTCCAGCTGTTAACAGCATAGCCACTGATAAATTTGTGCCGCAACGCGGATGGACAGCTAAATCCGATTCTCCACTAGTAAGACGAGATAGGGCGAGTGTGACTGCACGTCGTAAATCACTGATATTCACTTCACCGTATAGATAAAATCCCTGCTCCGTAGACAAACCACTTAATAGTTCGTTGTCAACTTGAACATTAGTGGATTTTTTTAGAGGAGTATAGGCATTTTTTGATTCACTCAAAACCCAAACAGTAGCGTGTTCTAGGGCGTGAACCTGTCGCAGCATCAAAATTTCTTTCAATCCAGGGATAAACGATAGCTGCCTAAGTAAATCAGCATCTTGCGTAGGTTGGGGAAAACCTGTAGCTGTGGCGCTGTTTTCTGTAAAAGTAGGGCGGTCTGCAACTCTTTGAACTGCCCAAGAAAAAGGTGCTGTTAAATCAAAGTTAAAAAAGTCAAAGGGAGACGAACCACTTTGAAAAGAAGCAGGAGTATTCATAGCAACACTGCTCCCAAAGCCGATGGAGCAACATAGATTTTTCTCAAATGTAGCGCTTGAACCAAGAGATTATTGCTAATTTTTATTGATGATTGGGTAAATGCCCCAGGAATTACGCATGAAAAAAGAAAATCAAAGGTTTGGGCAAGGGGTTTAGGGGTATGAGGATATGAGAGTTTTCCGTCCATCTCAGCCCTTACAGCCGTTCCAAATACTTGATTTCTCGTTTCACTGCGTCAGTCCTGGCTTATTAATAGGACTTACGCACTCAAGCCTGAAACCTTGATCCCCCCTAACCCCCCTTCAAAAGGGGGGAACGTCTAAAGCCACGCCACTGAGGGAGTCGGGGAACCCGCAAGGGCGCAGGGCTGCCCCTTTCTAAGGGGGTTGGGGGATCTGAGTGCGTAAGTTTTAATTAATTAGCCTACCCTGGTTAATTTCGGCGCTGATTAAGGTTTGCGGTAGATGTTCACACTGGAACAAAGGCGTGAGGAGAAAAAACAGGAATCCAGCAGCAAAATTATTTGGGCAACAAACCAAAAGAACTTGAACGTGATGACGCGATCAATGGTATCGCGGCTAAACACCATCGATACGCGCCTTGACTAGCAATCTGTTTAATCGTTCTGGTTAGGCAGAGGGCAGCAATTGACATCATTCAAACAGACTTTACCCCACTGTAAAGCCCAGCGCACAAGAGCCACTCGGTTTTCCGTCTGGGTTTTAGTGAGAATATTGCTGATATGATTATCAACTGTACGTTTGCTAATTTCTAATTTTCCTGCAATTTCTTGGTTAGTTAAGCCAGCGGCCACTAAGTCGATAATTTGCAGTTCTCTGTCTGACAGACTAACAGGGGTCTGAGACTCGCTAGCAGCCATGACTTATTCTATGCTCCTTAGTATATGTACTTAATCGCTATTTCTAATTCTAGAAGATTCTTCTGTAGACAGGTGTTTCAAGTCTTAGTTGTAATACAATTGCCATTATTTTCTTTTTATTTATAGTTAATAGTAATCTAAATAACAAAATACTAGTATTAAATATAACTTTTATTTAAATAAAAAACTTCACCACTGAGGCGCAAAATTCAGGGATCAAAAGCATATAAATCTTATAGAAGTAGCAAAAATTGCTATTTAATTCTATGAAGGACTGGCGACAGTGGGCACAGATTATTGTAGATTTTATACTGGAAAATCTGACTTCTTAATCGAAACCCTAAAATGAAATGAGCAATCCCCGTGTTTTGTGCCTCGGTGAAGTTCTGTTTGATTGTTTAGCCGATCAATTGGGGCTAAAGTTGGAAGAAGTTCAGTCTTGGACTCCCTACCCAGGAGGAGCGCCAGCTAACGTAGCTTGTGCTTTGGTGAAGTTAGGAACATCTACAGGGTTTATTGGAGCCGTTGGCGAAGATGAACCAGGAAATGCACTGGTAAATTTATTACAAGAAGTAGGTGTAGATACTACAGGAGTGCAACGTCATCCCACAGCACCAACCCGTCAAGTTTATGTGGTGCGAGATTTAGCTGGCGATCGCACCTTTGCTGGGTTTGGCAAATATGATACCACCGAATTTGCCGATACGCGCCTGCAAGCTAAACAATTGCCGGATTCACTATTTCAAGAGGCGGATTTTCTGGTTTTGGGTACTTTGGAATTAGCTTATCCTGACAGTGGTAAAGCCGTTCACCGCGCCCTAGAATTGGCAGAATATTATGACTTGAAGATTCTGCTAGATGTTAATTGGCGTCCTGTCTTTTGGCAAGATCCCAACATTGCTCGCCAAAAGATTCAGGAATCATTTAAGCGAGTCGATTTTCTGAAACTTTCCAAAGAAGAAGCGGAATGGCTATTTGATACAGCCGACCCTGGTGCAATTACTTATCGCCTGGATTCACTTGAGGGAGTGCTAGTGACAGACGGGGAAAATGGTTGTGCTTATTGTCTGGGTGAGAATGAAGGCAAATTACCTGCATTTTCGATCCCGGTTGTGGATACAACTGGTGCAGGGGATAGCTTTTTGGCAGGGTTTATCCACCAACTGCTTCAGCATGGTATTCACAGTTTGAGTGATGCAGAAACAGCAAAACGCATTGTCACCTATGCCAGCGCTGTAGGGGCGTTAACTACCATTAAACCAGGAGCGATCGCTTCCCAACCTACCGCTGCTGAAGTTGAAGCTTTCTTAGCCTCTCATCAACTTTAATAGGACTACGCAAAAATATTCCTTGTTGAGGCTGGGTGTCAGGGTTTAAGGGTGTGAGGGTGTATAAGATTCTTTCTATCCTCTATACCCCTATACCCCTGGCTCTGAACACCTTACCCAAACTATCGATTTTCAGTTTTCATGAGGGAGTAGCACAGGTCGCTGGGTTGCAAGTTTTGATAGGCTGATACTCCTGGCTAGAAAATGGGTGAAAGTCCTCAAGCCATTCTGCGGTCATATTGCACAACAAACGTAGTTGGAGCGGCGTTGGTGCTAAGTTAACACGCTCAACGTGTACTTTAACAAGTTCTGAATTTTTGTTCTTGAGTTGAAACACATCATCCACAATATAGCGAGGGCAATAACCTACAATGTGGTGATCCTTCGTGCTTAAGAGCAATGCACGCGAGTCATAGGGATTTTGAAATTCGTTAGCTAAATATAGTAGTTCACCCGTTTCCAATTGATTAATTCGTTCAATTGCACAATTCGGAAGGTGTCGCAGTCCATGTGCAAAGAAGTGGATGTGGTATGAACCATTCTCATCTGGCTCTGGACAGGGAAAAACTTCAAAATTATCTGTTGCCTTTTTTCCACCACTGCGAGCAAGAATTGCAATTGGATCATCTTCACCTTCAGGGATGTTCAACCACTCAACATAATTTTTGTAATCAGGACGAGAGCGGGGCATTAAGCGATTGGAAAATAAGGGGAAAAGTTCAACTGATGTGTATATTTTATTCAAGTTTGGGAAGGAGATTAATGGCTGAAACTCATACTTAGCTTGAGCTTCTACTGCACCGTGCGTATAAACAAACTCGTATTTGTTACCGTCAAAATTTAACCGCCCAATAGGAAACCAAGCGCGACTTTTTGGCTCTTGCCAAGCTAAAAACAGTGTTTTCATAGTCGAGTATCCAGCAGCTTTAGTAGCCTACTTTGATTTAATTCCAGTTAATCAAATTTTTAGTTTTGCTAAACCTAAATAACGGATGCCTTCTGGAGAAATGTCAAAACGGCAGGGTAACACTTCTAAACCGAGAGCGATCGCATCCCGCAATAAATTACCATATATCGCATCTGTACTATCACCAGGAGCAAACTCAGTACAATCACCTCTATTGATAAAGTACAACATTACCGCCCGCATGAGAGGCAGAAGCGCCATCAGTTCCCGCAAATGCTTTTGTCCTCTTGTTGTCTCTGTGTCAGGAAAGAGTGCCAAATTACCTTGACACCAAGTTGTATTTTTTACTTCTAAATAAATTGGGAGATCCTCATCACTCCCAGTCAAGAAAAAGTCTACGCGACTTTTTTTATCTTGCCCATAAACCACTTCGCTCTTGATTTGGCTATAGTTGCCCAATTCTGGGAACAGTTGTCTTGCCAAAGCTAACTTTACTACCTGATTTGGCAAAGCAGTATTCACGCCTACCCAAGTCGGTTCGTTATCATGCACCTGAATCAGTTCCAAAGTGTAAGCTAGTTTGCGGTTAGGATTAACACTTTTGGAAAGCTGCACTGCACTACCAGGAGTAGATACCCCAGTCATTGGCCCTGTATTCGGACAATGTGCTGTTACCACTTCGCCAGACGCAAGTTGAACATCAGCAAAAAAGCGCTTGTAGCGTTTGAGCAGGATACCAGGATATAAAACTGGGTAGCGATATAGCCAATCATTCATTTTGACGCTCTCCTGCATAAAGGCAAGGAGATTTTTAACAGCTAAACAAGTTTAATATCAAGTTCGGATAATTAGTTATAATTCCCGCATCTGTGCAAAAACGTAAAATTCTTTCTCCCCCTGCACCCCTTCGGGTATCTCCTGCAAAGACGCTACGCGAACAGCAGTTGCTCATGGGGAGCCACTGCGTTGCGCGGGTTTCCCGCGTTGTAGCAAGTGGCGTGGAAACCCCCTGCGTACCCGTCACTGCTTCACCTGCTCCCTGCCCCCCTGCGGTCTTAATGATAAGTCTTTAACCGAACACGATATAACTTGTCAGGGGCTAGCCAAAAGGCTTCCCCAACAACGTATTTGCATCGGCTAGGTATATCATACTTGTACTACGCTAATATTAGCTGTATAGTTGAAATTATTTTGATATTGTTTGGGAGAAAATATTCATAGAAAGCTCCATAATGCAAGCTAGTAGCAATTAATTTAGTTGTGGTAAAAGATTGCTGGGGCGCTAAAACAGCAGAGTCCGCTACCAAAGTTTTTACCTAAACTTGCAAGTGGTTAATTCTGTGGCAAATTTATCTTGCAAACTTTTGATGATTGAAATCTTAGCATCTGTAATTTGTGGAATATATCGGTATCATTTATTTCTAAGCGGGGCTTTAGATGCTCCACAATTTATAATCTAGCGATCGCTTCCAGATAAAAGTCTTAAGCAATCTCCACAGTCAATCTAGCCAGCCCCACTCATATTAATTTGTTTACACAGAAAATATATAATTTTCGTTAAATCAGACTTATATGATTTAGTCAAGTCAAATACCATCAAGATTTGTAATGGCTATTCTGAAAATCATATACTCTAATATATTAAGTATTAATAGTTACTTAGATAACAACTGTTTTCTAAATAATATTACGTATTATTAATCGCAATTATTTAACGTTAACTTTTGCTAAGACAGGTTTGCAACTGTTTTATAAATATTTTGCATAACGTATAAATTTATAATTGTAAAACATAGAAAAAATAATGTTCAATATAGACAAAAAACTTTACAACAACCAAAAGATAGATTTTCAAATTTAGTATCGCAAGGTAGTATGTTTGCGTAGTAATATTTGCGTTACTTTTATCTCATTAAAGAAAAGTAGTGAGAATACTAGGAAATTCCCTTTAATTGAACTTCTGTACCAATCAAAAAAACGAATTAAAAGATTTTAGACAGACTTTTCCCAACGAATATAAATCTGAGTCTGTATTAAGTACAAGCCTCTTAGTTACTTAGTTATCTAAGTAGTGCAGTTTTTTGTGTAAAATAACGCTGCAATTATACTGAGGAATGCTGAATGAATGTTCGTAGCAAATATTTGACAGATATTGACTATAATTTCTCAACACTTGTTGATCTCCTAACTCATAGAGCACAAACACAATTTGAAAAAAAGGCCTACACATTTTTGCAAAGTGGAGAGACAGAGGCAGAAAACTGGACATATGGAGAACTTGATTTACAGGCAAAAGCAATTGCTGCTTCTCTCCAACCTCTAAATGCTTCTGGTGAACGTGCCCTACTTTTATATCAACCAGGCTTGGATTTCATAGCTGCTTTCTTTGGATGTTTATATGCAGGAGTGATTGCTGTTCCTGCATATCCACCGAGACGAAATCAAAATTTATCTAGATTGCAGGCGATCGCAGCAGATGCTCAAGCTAAGATTGTACTGACTTCAAACTCTTTATTGCATAACCTCCAAACTAGCTGCAATCAAGAAGGTTTAGCAATTTCTGGATTACATTGGCTAGCTACCGATAGCTTGGATCGCAACTTAGCACAAGCATGGCAACCGCAAGAACTTCACTCTGATACCTTAGCCTTTCTGCAATACACATCCGGTTCTACAGGTAACCCTAAAGGAGTGATGGTCAGTCATGGTAACCTGCTTGCTAACTTAGCGGTAATCCATAGATTATTTGGGCATACAACCAATAGCCAAGGTCTAATTTGGTTACCGCCTTATCATGATATGGGTTTGATTGGTGGAATCTTACAACCTCTTTATGGTGGTTTTCCGGTTGCACTAATGGCCTCTGTAGACTTTCTGCAAAAGCCCATCCGTTGGTTGAAAGCAATAACCCGCTACCAAGCTACAACTAGTGGTGGGCCAAATTTTGCTTATGACCTTTGCCTCCGCAAGGTGACTCCTGAACAGCTAGCGGATCTAGATCTCAGCAGTTGGGAAGTTGCCTTTACTGGTGCTGAACCTATCCGTGCCGAGACCTTAGAGCAGTTTGCCTCTACTTTTGCACCTTGTGGCTTCCGCAAAGAAGCATTCTACCCGTGTTACGGTATGGCAGAAACCACTCTCATCGTATCTGGAGGTGAGAAAACAGCTTTACCAATCACTTGCAATATAGAAGCAGCAGCACTAGAGCAAAACCGCATTGTCAAGGTTAATGATGCTCAACAAGATGTCCGAACGTTTATCGGTTGTGGACAAAGCCCTAAAGAACATCAGGTTGTGATTGTTAATCCCAAATCCTTAACCCTCTGTGCTTCTGAACAAGTTGGGGAAATTTGGGTAGCAGGGCCAAGTGTGGCTCAAGGTTACTGGAATCGCACTGAGCAGACAGAGACAACTTTCCGTGCGTATATAGCAGATACAGGTGAAGGGCCATTTCTTCGCACTGGAGATTTAGGCTTTTTGCAAAATGGGGAACTGTTTATTACAGGACGGCTCAAAGATGTAATCATCATCAGAGGACAAAATCATTATCCCCAAGATATTGAACTGACTGTTGAGAATAGCCATCCAGCCCTCAGGCCTAGCTGCGGAGCCGCGTTTTCCATTGATTTCAAGGGTTCCGAGCGATTAGCTATTGTTCAGGAAGTAGAGCGGAGTTACCTGCGGAAATTAAATGTTCAAGAAGTTATCGGCAGTATTAGGCAAGCAGTAGTTGCACAGCACGGATTAGAAGTATTTGCTACAGTACTCGTCAAGACTGGAAGTATTCCCAAAACCTCCAGTGGCAAAATTCGCCGTCAAGCTTGTCGCACTGGATTTCTTTCCGGAAGCTTAGATGTAGTAGAAGATTGGAGTGAGAATCCTCAGAACAAGGCTAAATTTATGCATTTGCAAGCTGAGGTTGATTCTGTTCTACAGCAACTAACAACTGGTAAACCGTCTTAAACACAAATGACACTATAAAGCGTATGAAAGCATGCAAACACACTTTTGGCTATTGAAAACCCAGGAACGGCCCTCCAAGACTTCCTACACCTTAAGAGGGCTATTTCCCAGGTAGGTTACACATCACATACAGCCTTAATTAGCTTTGGCAAGCTAATTAATTCTGCAACTGTTGAACCTTGCAAGCGGATCGCAACAGTTGCGCGGAAGAACTTATCCACCTATACATGATGTACCCAATAACAATTATGACATATCAACTTCAATCATCACCAAAGTTTGAAGCCTGCCAATTTGTAGTCCGCAAGTTTCTAGTTAATATCAGCAAGTTTTTTATACTAACTTGTGTGTGGCAGCTTCGAGGAAAGATAGCATTATTGTTTGTAAACTCCCTGCCAATCAACGTTTAGTTTTCATTGATTACATAGTCAATTTTCTAATTCAAATGAAAAACTAAATCTTTTGATGAAGGTGAAATAATGCTACCTGTATTTTCAGAACAACTTATCGATAAATTGCTTGCTTCTATTCTTAACAAGATGGTAGAGCGATTTACTGGGTAACTCATCATAGACCTCATCACTAGTAAACCTACCAGCCTGGCGATACTCATTCATTCGCCCTATATATCTAGAGGTGCAGATAGTCATAGCATAACAACCATCATACTTTTTCTAATTCAGCCATTGCTGGATTAGAGTGATGGCAAACCAGGGAGTTAGCTCATTCGTTCTCTAGAATTATTTAGCTTGATCTGGAATGTGAATGCTCGAATAGCAATTATCTTTCAAGCGAAAAAGCTTGGGTAATTGAACTTGAGGCAATCTTGTTACAGAAACTTAGAACAAACGTATCTTCATTTTTGTAATGTTCACTAGGTAATGACTTGAGCATTTCAAACATTTGGAAATTGTCAAACTTCAGCCTAAAGACTTCAACAATGTAGATAAGCAACCTTAGAATTACACTCATTAGCACGAATAGAGAGTAAACAATGAAAATGCAAAATATTGAAATGAACACCACATCTACAATTGCACCACAACAGATACCAACAGCAGCAGAAATTCAAGATTGGATAGTTGATTATCTAGCCGATCTACTGGAAGTAGATCCAGATGAAATCGACGTTACTATACCTTTTGACCGCTACGGTTTAGATTCATCAGCAGCAGTTGGTATGACAGGCGACCTAGAAGACTGGTTGGCAACAGAAATAGATCCAACCCTACTGTATGATTACCCAACTGTCGAGGCTTTGGTTAATCATTTGAACTTAGAGTTAAAAGCTAAAAGTTAAGCTTAATTCTCTCGACTTTAACACCAAGCAAAGTAGAGAAATTGTATCGGTGTTTAGTGACACTTTTAGGAAAAATTATGGTAGTTGTCAACAAAACTCTAGAATCAAACAATAAATCTTCAAATGTCTCCGCAGTAGAAGAACCAAAGCACTTCCAACGCATCGAGAAAACTTATCAAAATAACAAAAACTCAGACTACACTGAGAAACTCGCAGAGCTGGGTAAGGAGTTTAACTACGCTAACAACAGCAATTATTATTGGGGCGATCGCGATCTTTCACTTCTGTATGGCACTCCCCTTTATGATGCTGCTTCTGAGTCACAAAAGTTAGCACTTAACCATCTATATTGGGTGGGGAACTATAACCATACAGCTGTTAGCGAAGCCACTACCAGTATTTACAACATGGTCACGAATGGTGTTTTTCGTGCTGTTGGCGGTTATGACACCCTTTGTGACGAACTAGATTTTGAAACCGAGCAAGAAAGCTATCATATCCGCACCTTTCAAAGGATTGGTTTCAAAACGAAAATGGGCATAGTAGGCAAAACCATATTGGGTAATTCCTTATATGGCAAATCAGAGCAGGAGAATAATTGGCTGAAAATGTTGATTCCTCAGCCTGTACGGGAGTTCTTTGTCTCAACTCAAGGGAGTTCTCCCTTTTCGATATACCGAGACAATACTTTAAGTGCGATCGCTAAAACAATGCTGAGGGATAACAAACAATATTATTCTCAGTATTTGAGCAATTTAGAAGAAAAAGGCGAGCAGATTCCTGCACCCGCAGATGGTCTAGGAGGTAGAATCGCACCACGTTATTGGTTGAGGTTCTTCACCATTCACTGGGGTATGTCGCCGTTCATGGCCTGTCAATATTACTCCTTGCGCTACACAGCTAATGCGATTCTCAAAAACCAAGAATATCCCTATGTCAGATATTTCCGAGATTTAGAACGAAAAGGCGAATATATCCCCACCCCAACTGCTGTCTCTAATTACCACTTATTAGACGAGGCTTTCCACACCACGATTTCCCAAACAATTGCCAGGGATATGTATAAGGATTTCCCGCAGCCAACCGCTTACGAGAAATTCATCTCTGGCCTGATAGTTTATAAGATGCAACAAAACCTTTTGGGCGGTCTTTCAGGAATCCTACCCGGTCGTTGTGTTTACGATGACCAAATGTTAATGGTCTTTTACTACAAGCTCTTAAAATCTCCTCTATTCAAGATGGAGACCAAAGAAGCACTCGATTGGATGTCCAAGTGCATCTGTCAAGAACACGAAGGTTATCAGGTAGGACTCAAGTATCACCAAAGCCTGTTGGAATTGATGCGGAGATTGTTCAATCGCCTAGACTATCAGTGGCCGATCAATCGTGAAATGGGCATCATGGCAAATGGAGGCTCCATCAGTAAAGCAATCCAAAAAAATACCAAGACCTTTAAAGAGTTCTCCCAATTAGTTATGGCTCAAGACAGTTAGAGTTCGACTGTCACCAATAAGGGTCTAGGGGTGTCAGGGTATAGAGGTGTAGGGGAAACCCCATTAATAGATTTAGTTGCTCTATTGCTATTTTCTTCTCCTGACAAAGACAAGCAAAAAACGGCGCTAATCTCCCCCTATACCTACACACCCATCAGATCAGAAAGCTGTAGGAGTAACTTGTTAGTCTCTAGTAATTAATTTGGCAAACTACAAAATGGAACCCATAGCTATTGTTGGTGTTGGTTGCCGTTTTCCCAAAGCTAAAAATCCTGAATCATTTTGGCATCTGTTGCATAATGGTATAGATGCGATCGCCCAAGTGCCAAAAGAGCGATGGGATATTGATGCCTTCTATCATCCAAATCCAGAAGCACCAGGAAAAATAAACACTCGTTGGGGTGGTTTTTTAGAGCAAGTAGATTGGTTTGATGCTGACTTTTTTGGAATTTCACGCGATGAGGTCGAGCATACAGACCCTCAACAGAGACTATTTTTAGAGGTAGCTTGGGAAGCCTTAGAAAATGCTGGCATAGTACCAACCAGTTTAGCTGGTAGCCAGACAGGAGTATTTATCGGTCTGTGTACCATCGACTACCATAGGCTTTTGTACAAAAATTTCTCCGCCATCGGCCCATATAGCGGTACTGGAACAACTCCCTGCATTACAGCCAACCGCTTATCCTATTTACTGGATTTGCGTGGCCCAAGTATGGCGGTAGATACTGCTTGCTCCTCATCTTTGGTTACAGTCCACTTAGCCTGCCAAAGCTTACGAAGCGGAGAATCAAATTTATGTCTAGCTGGAGGAGTGAACTTAATTCTATCCCCAGATTCAACTATTTCCTCTTCTCAAACCCGCCTACTCTCGGCTAATGGCCGCTGTAAGACTTTTGATGCCAATGCTGATGGTTATGTCAGGGGAGAAGGATGTGGTGTCATCGTACTCAAGCGCCTTTCTGATGCCGTTAGAGATGGAGATAATATTCTCGCACTCATTAGAGGTTCAGCAGTTAATCAAGATGGGTTGAGTAATAGTCTGACTGCACCTAACGGACTGGCTCAACAGGCGGTGATTCGCCAAGCTTTAGAAAATGCGAAAGTACGACCAGCAGAAATTAGCTATGTTGATGCTCACGCTGTTGGCACTTCTATAGGAGACGCGATCGAATTCAAAGCTTTAAAAGCAGTATTGATGGAGGGCCGCGAGCCAGATCAATCTTGTTGGATTGGCTCAGTCAAGACAAATATTGGCCATTTAGAAGCCGCTGGTGGAATTTCAGGTTTGATCAAAGTAGTCCTTTCACTACAACACGAAAAAATTCCGCCTCACTTGCATTTAGAGCAGCTTAATCCTTATATTTCTTTGACAAATACTACATTTTCAATTCCTACGGAAACTCAGGAATGGCCTCGTGGCAAGGAAAGACGTTTAGCTGGGGTAAGCGCGTTTGGTTTCGGCGGTACCAATGCTCATGTCATCTTAGAAGAAGCACCAGTATCAGCGCCAGAGCAGAGATATGTGGAACGTCCTCGACATTTAATCACCCTCTCAGCAAAAAGCGATTTGGCTTTGCAGGAGTTAGCACAAAGGTATGAATACTTTTTAGCGTCTCATCCTGAAGTATCGCTAGCAGATGTTTGCTTTACCACCAATACAGGACGCGCACATTTTGACCATCGGTTGTGCATAGTTACTGAATCTATTACGCAGTTACGCCAACAGTTAAGTGATTTTATCGCTGAAAAGGAAACTGCTGGACTGTTGAAGGGTAAGGTAAAGAGCAGAAAGCGCCCAAAAATCGCCTTTGTATTCCCTGACGAGGGATTAGAAGATTTCACAATCGGACGCCAACTTTATGAAACTCAGCCGACCTTTCGCCAAGCTATTGATCGCTGCGCTCAAATTCTTCAAGCTCACCTGGAAATACCTCTGTTAGATATTCTCTATCCAGAAGTTATTTCTGCTAATTCAAAATCCTACATCTCAAATCCCACATTAGCTCAACCCGCTCTGTTTGCCATAGAGTATGCTCTAGCTCAATTATGGCAGTCTTGGGGCATCACACCCAAAGTAGTTATGGGTTATGGTGTGGGTGAATATGTCGCTGCCTGTATTGCTGGTGTGTTCGACCTCAAATCGGCTCTGAAACTGGTTGCCCAAGGAAGCCGATTAATGCAAGCTTCTCTCCAGCCGGAAAAAACGTTTGAGGCTTTTGCAGATATCGCCAAAACAGTTACCTACTCTCAACCTAAAATTCCCCTGATTTCTAACCCCACTGGCCAATTGGCGGCACCAGAAATAGCTACTTCGGAATATTGGTGTGATCATTGGCAACAGCCAGAGAAATTGGCTGCTGAGATAGAGGCTTTAGCAAATTATCAGGTAATTTTGGCGATGGCATCAAAACCAACTTCTCTACCAGAGGAAGTCGGAGTGTGCTTATCTAGCTTGTATCCAGAACAAGAAGATTGGCACTCAATCCTCCTGTGTTTAGGAGAATTATTTATCCGTGGAGTAGTTATCGACTGGTTTGGCTTTGATCGAGATTATCTGCGCCGTCGTCTCCATCTGCCAACTTATCCATTTCAACGCCAGCGCTACTGGTTTAAAACAACTGAAAATGGACACCAGGAAGCAGCCACATTACAACAAAAGACAGAAGCCCAGTTCTTTAACTTCTTACACCAGGGAGAAACCCAAAAAATAGCTCAGTTCCTCAAGGAGAAAGGCAATTTCTCAGAAGCGCAAATGAAAATACTGCCAGAATTGCTAGCAGTATTAAAGCAAAATCAAGCGCAGGCAAACGGAACATCTGTTGAAAAAATTATCAGTTAAAAGTTAAGGGAGTAAAGATGACAACAAGTCAACATTCCAGCGCTCAAACGATGACAGCAGATGAAATTCAAGATTGGTTAGCCGATCAAATTGCTGAACAGTTAGGAATTGATGCTGATGAAATCGACATCAAGGTACCTTTCGATAGCTACGGTTTAGACTCAGTGCAAGCTATGAGCATTGCCAATTTAGGAAAACAACGTTTTGGGCTGCAAATATCTCCATTATTAATGTGGAATTATCCTAATATTGATTCGCTGTCTCAGTACATAGCTGATGAATTAGAAACCTCGGAATTAGAAACATTTGAAATTTAACCAATTTTGGCAGAAGGATTTCAATTTATATTCAAGATAATAGGCTTATTCCTTCTGCTATAACAATTAAGAAAACTGAGAAAATTTCCGCTATAGGCTTGCTACTCTTTGTGATATCTACCTTCAATTTGTACTGTTAAACTCCTATGAATGTAGCAGAATTTTTGACAAACCTTAACCAAAATGGTGTTCAATTGTGGGCTGATAATGATAAGCTAAAAGTTAATTCTCCCAAGGGTATATTAACACCACAATTGCAGGCAGATATAGCTGCACACAAAATAGAAATTCTCTCATTTTTACGTGACAACAATGAGTCTATCGATGACTCCTTGCTCATTGATGGGCCGGGACTAAGCCTGAATACAATTGGTCGTTTAATCGGTGGATTTTGCGGGCGATCGCCTATAGGCTTCAAAGCACCAATTATCGATCCTAAAGTCATGGCTAAACAGCTTAAAGTGACTTTTAGACCATTGCCAAAAGAATTTAAAAACTCCACAATCTTAAAATTTAGAGAAGAATTAGAACATAAACTCCAAAATTACGGAGTTCAAATCGTTTCTTGGGAAAAAGCGACAAGAGAATTTCGCTATGAAATCAAGATTCCGCTAGTCAAGTGGAAAAAGACTATGCAAATGAGGGTAGTCAAAGCTGATATTAACGCAGTCATTGATGTAGAAAAGCCTCAATCAATGTTGGATAAAATCAAAAGCTTCGCAGCAGAAAAATTTTATCAAATATATTCTAAGTTTATTTTGAATCAGCAAAAAATCTCGGTTTCGACCATTGCAAGATTAATTGGTTGGGCTGAAGATCATGCAATTCAACGTCTGGAAGACCCTACATCTACACAAGTAATTTTACTTGCAGAATTAGATAAAAAATTTGTTGATTCCCAAATTCCGTATCAACAAAAAATCGGCATTGGTGTAAATGCTTTAGTTAAGTCATTTTCTGAAATTATTATTGGTGTTTCGGAAGAAAATATTTCAATTTTAAATATGAACCTCTCAGACTCACTCTTTTCTAGAGATAAATTTGAGAATTTCGTGTTTAAATCATTGATTCCTAAAATATATGTACCAATTGCGCCTCTACCAATGAGTCGATTTGAGGTAGGTAAATATAATCCTCAGCAATCAAAGTATGCTGCTAAGTTGATAGAGTTGAGTAAGAAATTAGCAGCTACAAGCTTATTTCCTTCTGGCTTTAAACTTGGTGAAATTATTAAAAGAAAATCTCATAGAGATATTGTTGACTCAATTGTCAATGGTAGAACAGGTGTTTCCTATGGTTTCGTAGCCTATGCGGAGCCGCCACAATACACTGGCGCTGTCGAAATATCCGAGAATGAGTGGAACAATTTATTATCTGTAGAAGGAATCAGTAGCGATGAAGTCCGTCAAAATCAAATAGGCAGGCGCTATGTCAAAACCAAAATAAAAGATCAATACTTTTATAAGCAAATTCCTGATATTTGGCTAGTCGGCTCCCGCTCAGGCGCAAATAAGACAAACTTAGACCTTGAAAGTGACCTTCTGAGGATTGGTTTGCAAGACAAATTATATCTGCAATTACCAGAGGGAATTGATCCAGCAGTAGCAGATATTAAACCATCTTACGATACTTATGTGATGGTGGCGATCGCGCTTGCCGCAGCCTTATACGCACCAGAACTAATTAAAGACGGTGCGCCAATGATTCATTTTCACGGATATCCCTCAAGGCAGTGGTTTGAGTCAAACGAGGATTACGCTGGAGTCGAGAATGCCTCTGTACCTTGTGGCACTTACGAATCAGGAGTTTTTAACTTTCTGAGCATTCATAGCCTAGCTAACAAACATGACAATAACATTACCCTAGCCAGTTTGATCGAACCAGATCACGGAACAAATATCATCACCAGCAATTTGGAGTATCTCTTAGCAAGATTAGAAGCTGGAATTCAACAGGAACAAATCGAATTAGGTGGCAAGCATTTCGCTTCTCTGAGCGAAAGTCTAGCTAATAACTGATAGCTGTTTACTGGTAAGCGAGATGACAAGCATAGCAGGTAAGACAGTACTTTTAACAGGAGCCTCACGGGGAATTGGCGCATTTATTGCCCGTGAACTGGCAAAAAACCAAGCAACTGTAATTGGCGTTTCTCGTTCGCAAGAGAGACTCGATCAAGTCTGTGCAGAAGTTAATGCTATGGGTGGTAAAGGGATAGGCATTCCTTTTGACATCAGCAATGTAGAAAAACTACCAGTCTTGCTACAGCAAATTGAGCAGCTTACAGGTTCGGTTGATATTTTAATTAACAACGCTGGCATAGAAATATATCGAGCCTTTCAAGATTACTCCCTTGCAGATATTCAATCAGTCTTGTCAATCAATCTAGTTGCGGCGATGGAGTTAACTCGTTTGGTACTGCCGAATATGTTACATCAAGGTAGTGGCCACATTGTGAATATCGCCTCCCTAGCCGCAAAAAAGGGACATCCTTACGACAGTATTTATTCTGCCAGTAAAGCTGGTTTGCTGATGTGGACTGATGCTGTTAGGCAAGAGTTGACTGGTACTGGCGTGGGAATTTCTACTATCTGTCCCGGCTATATTTCTGATCACGGACTGCTTGCTGATACAGGCGTAGCTGCACCCAGTTTAGCAGGCACATCTAAATCAGAAGATGTGGCTAAAGCGGTAGTCAGAGCGATAGGAAAAAACCAGGCTGAAGTAATTATCAATCAAAATTTTGTAACAGAAACTTTGACAAAACTGCTGTTTGCAGTTGAACAATTTTTTCCCAGATTTGGAGACTCAGTTAATCGCTGGATTGGAGTAACCAAGCTCAATCAATTGCGAATAGAAAATCACAAGCGCGTAGAAAACTTTCCTAAAAAATCAAGTTTAGTTCGATAAGTAAGAATAACAAGACTGATGCAGCGGGTAGTTTCTTACCTTCGAGCGCTTCTGTAAATCCTTCACTAACGATTATAGTGAATGCATTGCGTATAGGAGACCATTTACTCAAATTGCTCGCATGACGAGCGTTACCTAATAATTAACTTTCTTTTGTCATTATGGATTGACAAGAAAGTAAATAAAGTTGCTATTTACAGTTAGATAATTTTTTCCCAATTTAGAAATGTGGTTTATTAATATCTTTAACATAGTAGGTCTAAACCAAAGGAGTGTACAAAAATAAATGGCGTAGAAAATTTTGAGAAAAATCTAGTTGTCTTCAAAAAATAAAAATAAAAAAAGCTAAAACAGAAATAAACAGTAATAACAATATACAGAGGAGTTTTGATTAAATGAAAAAAGTATATTTCATAATATACGATATGGGCGCAGGCCATCGCAGCACTGCTAATGCTTTAAAAGAAGTTATCGAAAAGCGAAAATTACCTTGGGACATACAAGTAGTAGAAGTTTTCAAAGAAGTATTTGAAACAACTACAAACCACTATATATATAACGAACTAATACTTAAAAAAAAGTGGGCGAAAATGATTAATGACCCACTATTAGTTCCTTTGTTTAGGTTGGTAATTAAGTTGCGCCATTCTGTTTGGCGAAACCTCCTAAGAAAATATTGGCGCGAACATCAGCCTGATCTAGTAGTTTCATTGCTCCCGCTAGTAAACCGAGTGCTTTACGAAAGCTTGCAGGCGGAACTGCCAGAAACTCCCTTTGTTACTTCGATTACAGATTTTGCTGATTGTCCACCTAACTTTTGGATAGAACCACAAGAGCAATTTCTCATCTGTCCTTCTCAAAGAGCAGTTCAGCAAGCACAATCTTTTGGTTATCCAGAACAGAGAATTTTTCGGACTTCTGGTGTAGTCATTCACCCGCGTTTTAATCAGCCTGTGACTGGCGATCGCTCCTTTGAAAGACAACGTTTAGGATTAGACCCAAATTTACCTACTGGGTTAGTCATATTTGGCAGTCATGGCTCAAAAGAAATGATCGAGATTGCTGAACGTTTAGAAAAGTCGTCGCTGAACTTGCAACTCATATTTATCTGCGGACGGAATGAAAAACTAGCACAAGATTTGCGAAATATTCCTAGTCGCTTTCCTAAGTACGTTGAAGGATTTACAAAACAAATTCCCCACTACATGCATCTGTGCGATTTTTTCATTGGCAAACCGGGTAGTGTGGGTATCAGCGAGGCTATAGCAATGAACCTGCCAGTAATTACAGAATGCAATAACATCACAACGCTATTTCAAGAACGGGCGAGCGCTGATTGGCTGGCGGATAATGGATTCGGTATTGTAGTCGAGAATTTTCGCGATATTAACAAAGCTGTTGCAGAACTAATCGAGCCTGAGAACTTTTCTCGCTATTGGAGTAATGTCAAAGCGTATAACAATCAAGCTGTATTTGAAGTTGTTGATACTTTGGAAAGAATCCTCGAAAGCTCCTTGCCAGTTGCTGTTTCCCCCCAAGTTGATACCAGTAATCAGTTATCCTCGACGGTTTAAAGCATCTATAAAATACTGCTGTATTTAGCCAAATACTAAAGATTCTGGAGGGTAAATATGAAAACCATAACAGGTAAAACAGTAGTTTTGACCGGAGCTTCAGGTGGCATCGGAGAATTTATTGCCCGCGCTTTAGCAAAAGAGCAGGCCACCGTAGTCGGCGTTTCTCGTTCTCAGGAAGGTCTAGATCGCATATGTGCTGAGGTGGAAGCCGCAGGTGGTAGAGGTATAAGTATTCGATTCGATGTCAGCAAACTGGAAGAATTACCCACCCTAGTGCAGCAGATTCATCAACTTGTAGGTTCAATCGATATTTTGATTAATAATGCTGCAATAGAAAAATACCGACCTTTCCAGGATTATACCTTAGAAGATACCCAATCTATATTGACTACAAATCTTCTGGCTCCGATAGAGTTAACCCGTTTAGTACTGCCGACGATGTTAGACCGCAATAGTGGTCATATTGTGAATATAGCTTCTTTGGCTGGTAAAAAGGGAGCGCCTTATAACAGCATTTATTCAGCCAGTAAAGCTGGTTTAATTATGTGGTCGGATGCAATACAGCAGGAGCTAGCTGGTACTAATGTCGGGGTTTCAGTGGTCTGTCCTGGATATACCGATGCCGGAATGTTTCATGTACTAGACATCAAACCACCTAGTGCAGCGCATGTCGCTCAACCAACAGAAGTGGCAGATGCAGTGCTTCAATCCATTAAGCAAAACCAGAAGGAAGTGATACTCGATGGAGTTGCTTCCAAAATTTTGTTTGCGATTTCACAGCTTTCTCCACAATTTGGGGATGCAGTTTTTCGGCAGGTGGGTGTGGTAGACGTAAACCAAAATTGCGCCCAAAGGCAAATGCATGTTGGAAATCTTGTTTGAAATAAGACTGCATCCACGCTTTTTATTTGGTAAATACATAACTTATGTTACTTAAAACCAAGAAAAAAAAATGGGATAATCTACCTTTTTATGTAAATTATTTAAATCAAATTTTTAGACAGTAAATCGTAGTCTGCGCTTTCAATTCGAGACTTTGGATTAAGAATCCTATCAAGAAGTTGGTACATTTAACCACCCTAACGTCTACGATATCACTCGCATAACTGAGTAGAAATACTTATCAGGGCAAACTTCTCCCAAGACTACCTTAGTGATGGAATATCCTCAAGCTTATGTACCAGGAAAAAATGATCCTTATTATCCCATCCTGAATCAGAATAACCGCGATCGCCTCAATCTATATCTTAAAGAAATAGAAAACCTCAACGGTACAGTGTTGTTTGCTGGGCGACTTGCGAATTACAAGTACTAGGACATGGATCAAGCTGTGGTTCGGGCGCTGGGTTTGTTTGAGAAAGAGATAGCTAGTTCAACACATCAGCAGGAACCAAGCAAGGTGCTCCATATTTAAATGCTAATAGCTACAAGTCAAAGATGAATTAACAACTTGAACAGAGATAGCGACGGTAATGAATACAGATCGGGTTAAATTTATTAGACTAGTGGCAATGTGTTTCGCCCTTTTCATGAGTAGTTTTGATGATAATGTCATGAATATGGCGCTACCAAAAATTCAGATGAGTCAGGGTTCAGCCTAAGCCCAACAATATAAAAAAATGAGTTAAAAGCTGCTCACATACTTATTTTTTAATTTTGAATGGTGGTTGCTTAGTTTAGCCGTGTCAGCAACTACCACTATTGTTGAACTGATTGCCCCAAGAGGTACAGATAACTTTTTTATTCCTCTAGTTAATGCACTGGTCTGCTTGATATTTATCGTTTATGTTCGTCCTATATAAAATAAAAATGAAAAAAATATCGACGCTGCTTTTAAATTATTCTCAGGCAAGTAATTTAAGGACAATACTTATTGATCGCCGATATCTTGAGTATACCTTCAATCTTCCAAGACGCAATTATTGTTGTTGCTTTGCACGATGGTGTTAAACTCCCTAATGGTCTGTTAGATAACATTCTTTTGCTTGGTTTGTATCTTGTCTAAATGCATCTGCACTTCTGCTCGCCATCATGATTTATGCAAACGCAATCAGGTAATCGTATGGCAAAACGTTCCTGGATCTTCCTCCCAGTCTATGCGCTCTTAGCACTACTCATAATCGTAGTCGGTGCTTGTAATGTACAGAAAGGGATCGTCGAAGCGCTCCTTCCTAAAGAGCTAGGACAGTATCCTCACTACGAATCAAAAGAAGCGGTATTGAAGGAGGCGCAAGTAATGTCCGATCGCCTCACTTCGCACATTCGGGCTTGGTATCAGGGTAAGGCACCTCGTGAAATACCCCGAAAGCTTTTACCAAACGGTATCGATCCGGGCATAAAAGGATTTTATCTTCAACGTCCTGAGGAAGTGAATCCGCAAAACCAGTGGATAGTGCGTCCTGCCGCGAAGATAGACCGCAGTGCAATGCCTGGCTTATACCCCGATCCGCACGCGACCTACCTTGTGTTGGGCGCTTTCTATGCTCCGTTCGGCACTAAGGTAATTATTGATGGCGAATTTCCTCACAGCCGCTTTTTTAACATCCAAGCATCACCTCCTCTCGATCCCGCGTTCTACTATTACAACGGGATGTTCGGTTCTCCAGAGGTGCCGCTAGTAGATGTCGATATTGCCCCGCTACCAGGGAATACAAATCCATTTCTCAAGGGAGGCGATCGCAATGCCCAAAAACGCAAATTCCGCGCTTATTTCACACTTGCCATAGGTAACGGTGCCAAGTTAGAGCCGGCGTACTCACCTCCCTTTTTCAGGGCACCAGGCAATCACCGCTTCGCCAGCGCTTTTCAGTATCAGGGCCCACTAGCTGATCCAGCCAGCCCCATGAGTAAGGTGGGAACAAAGCGTGGGGTGTGGAACACAGGCGCTTTGTGGATTCGTTATTATGCACCGGATCTTCAGCAGGGGCCCCTCGGTGGGGTAAGCCTTCCTCGTGTTCTCTATGAACTTCCGACAGGGGAGCGCTTTTTCCTCAATGCCGACTTTTCAAAAATGAAGGCAGCCATTAACAAAACGCGCCGAGATTGGAAAACTCCTTCCTTTGAACCGAGCGCGATAGAGGGGCCAAAGGAGGGGTGGAACCACGATTTCGATATCCTTCATGGTGGATTGGTCGGAATTTTCCGGGCAGTGGGAAAAGATAAACCCAAAGACAAGGAGTATGCCCGGCGCTTTGAACTGGTGGCGACGGGGAGAGGAATCAACCAACCGCCGCCCGGTAACTACGAACCCTCAGCCAGCCGCTGTGTATCAATTAACTATTTGGGTCGCTCAATGGCGATCGGCTCCGGGAAAGTTGCGGTACTCACAGGCCGTATGCCCACAGTCCCGAAAACTCGGCAGGGAGAGCGTATTATGACCGGGGGAAAGGCACGGTACTTTTCCATCACTTCGTATCCAGAACCGGATCTATTCGACCCCTCCTACATCGGCCCCGCCTATACCTCAATTATGGACGACGAGATTACCACAGATCGCTCCGGCTGGTATGTCATCGCCTATTCAAGGAAACAGGATCGTCCGAAGAATGCAACGACGGAGAACGGCGTGACATGGGTTGATTGGGGGAGGATTGCTCGGCAGCATTTCGTGCTCAGATGGCTGAGCGTTCACCCCGACTGGCGAGACCCAAAGCATGTGCCGGACATTACCAATCTCCCTTACAACACAACCACCTGGCTTTCACCTGACTACGACAAAAGCTTGGTCGGCGAAAACAATCACAAAGGACGTCTCAGTTCTTATCTTCCTCAAATGCACTACATGACTAAGGAAGAGTTCGAGTCCTTCGGTGCAGTAGTACGCCCGGATACGCTCCCGCTATGGACGAGTGCTGGAGGTAAAGGATAAGGCGAGTATTGATGATTGCACGACTGACAATTTGTTCTGTTGCGGTGATTTTACATCTTAAAAAATTCAAATTATTGGAAAAAAGAATAAAACAGCAATGCCGCAGAAGATTATGGAGTAAATTATGAAGCCGCTTTTATCTACAATAAAAATGAAGTTGTTTAGGCTTACTAATCAGGTGCAAACAATTCATCATGGTTTTGATTATATAATAAAATTTTTGAATATAATTAATCAGAAATATCAATAATTTTAAGTTTTTATCGCTTACTTAAAAATTTTTTAAATAATTTAATATTAAAATTAATATTAAATTATTAGAGTAAGCTCTTGCAAAAAAATTAAACAATAATATGTACAATTCCAAATTAACGGAGCATCCATTTCTCAAGAACAAAAGCTGGTGGATAATTTTATTGAGCAGCGTTGCTTCCGCAGTTATTGGAGGAACTACAATTTACATTCTTCTTCGTTCCCAACCTAGTCAGCAAAATCCTTCGTCAGCCTCCTTGAGTACTAATAATTATGGTAACAATGCCGTTAGTGCCCAAGGACGCATAGAACCGCAAGGAAAAGTTATTCGTTTGTCTGCTTCTAATTCTCTTGGAACTATTAAAATTGACAAACTTTTAGTGAAAGAGGGAGATAGAGTTACTTCTAATCAAGTAGTTGCTGTTCTAGACCAATATCATCGTCTTTTAGCTGCTTTAAAACAAGCTCAACAACAAGTAAAAGTTGCTCAAGCTAATCTAGCTAAAGTAAAAGCTGGGGCAAAAAGTGGGGAAATTAATGCTCAAAAAGCTCAAGTTTACCGTCTACAAGCTCAGATATTGGGAGAAAGAAGGACTCAACAAGCAAATATTGCCCGTTTGCAAGCTCAGTTAAGCAATGCCCAAACAGAATTTAGACGCTTTCAGATGCTCTATAAAGAAGGTGCAGTTGAAGCTTCCACATTTGATAGTAAGCGTTTAGAATTGCAAACTGCTAGGGAACAACTTAAAGAAGCTAAAGCTAACTTAAATCAAACTGAAGAAACTTTGCGACAGCAAATTAATGAGGCTAAAGCAACTTTAAACCAAATAGCTGAGGTTCGCCCCACAGATGTACAAGCAGCTCAAGCAGAGGTAAAAAGTGCGATCGCTGCTGTAGAAAAAGCTCAAGCTGAGTTGAATTTGACTTATGTGCGTGCGCCCCAAGATGGCCAAATTTTAAAAATTTATACATATCCAGGAGAAATTATTGGTAACGAGGGAATTGCTGACATGGGCCAAACAGACCAAATGTTTGTAGTTGCAGAGGTCTATGAAACTGATGTCAGTCGAGTACGTAACGGTCAACAAGCCACAATTACTAGTGAAGCTTTTCCAGGTGAGCTACATGGAACGGTCACGCAAGTAAGTCTACAAGTTCGCAGACAAGCAATGTTTAGTACCGACCCGATTGCTGATGTAGATCGCAGGGTAGTTGAAGTTAAAATTCGCCTCCATCCAACAGACACCAAGAAAGTTACAGGTTTCACTAATTTACAAGTAGAAGTAGTAATTAATACTAATAATCACAACTAAGGTTATTCTTTATGCCCAAAATCCGTCTAGCTTGGTTACAACTTAAACGCGAAAAATCTCGCATGATTGTTGCTATGGCGGGCATTGCTTTTTCTAACATTCTCATGTTTATGCAATTGGGATTTGAGCGTGCGCTTTATGATAGCGCTACACGCTTACACTCCACTTTAAAAGCGGACTTGATTATGATTAGTCCCCGTTCTAAGTCTTTAGCTTATATGAACAGTTTTCCTTTACGTCGTCTATATCAAGCTTTAGGATTTGATGGGGTTGATTCGGTTAGCCCTCTTTATGTTGATTTTGCTGATTGGAAAAATCCTATCACTAACAACTATCGAGCCATATTTGTGTTCGGTTTTAAACCAGAAAAACCTGTTTTTACATTACCAGAGGTAAATCAAAACTTAAATAAGCTAAAACTTCCTGATACTTTTCTATTTGATCGTTACTCTCGTCCTGAGTATGGGCCAATTGCTGCCGAATTTGAGCGTAACAAACAGGTAGTGACAGAAATAAGTAACTATAGAATTAAAACTGTTGGTTTATTTAGCCTTGGGCCTTCTTTTGCTGCTGATGGCAATTTGATTACTAGCGATCAAAACTTCTTGCGATTATTTAGAAACCATCGTCCCGGAGAAATTGAAATTGGGTTAATTACTCTTAAATCAGGTGTTGATAATCAAAAAGTGCTTAATAATTTAGTTGCACAACTGCCTAAAGATGTGAAACTGCTTACTTATCAAGGCTTTATTAACTTTGAGAAAGATTATTGGCGCACAAGTACAGCCATTGGTTTTATGTTTACACTTGGTACAAGCATGGGATTTATTGTTGGCATAGTCATTGTCTATCAAATTCTTTTTACAGATGTCAACGAACATTTAGCCGAGTACGCCACCCTCAAGGCTATGGGCTTTACAGATAATTATTTATTAAATGTTGTTTTTCAAGAAGCTTTAATTTTAGCAATTTTGGGCTACATTCCTGGATTAGGAATTTCTTTGGCTTTATATGAATTAACCAAGGCTGCTACTTCTTTACCAATGTTGATGAGTGCTAGCCGTTCTGTATTAGTTTTTGTTTTAACAATTTTAATGTGTGCTATTTCTGGCGCAATTGCTGTACGTAAATTGCGAACAGCAGATCCAGCAGATATTTTTTAGTAATATCAAATATATTTGTACTTTGCAAATGTTAGAAAATCCTATTATTGCTATTCGCAACCTCAATCATTACTTTGGTCAAGGTCAATTGCGTAAACAGATGTTATTTGATATAAACTTAGCAATTTACCCTGGTGAAGTAGTTATTTTGATGGGACAATCAGGCTCAGGTAAAACAACCTTACTGACCTTAATAGGAGCCTTGCGGTCTGTGCAACAGGGAAGCCTCAAGGTTTTAGGAAATGAACTTTACAGAGCTACTAATAACCAATTAATACAAATCCGACGCAATATTGGGTATATCTTTCAAGCACACAATTTGCTGCGATTTTTAACTGCTTGCCAGAATGTTCAAATGTCGCTGGAACTGCACAAAGAATTTGACAATCAACAAGCTCAATCTAAATCCAAAACTATGCTAGAAGCTGTTGGTTTGGGGAATAGAATCAATTACTATCCTGACGACTTATCTGGTGGACAAAAACAGCGAGTTGCAGTTGCTCGCGCTTTGGTGAGTCATCCCAAATTGGTTTTAGCTGATGAACCTACTGCTGCTTTAGATAGTAAATCAGGTCGAGACGTAGTAGAACTTATGCAGCGTTTAGCTAAGGAACAATCTTGTGCTGTCTTGATGGTTACTCACGATAATCGCATTCTCGATATTGCCGATCGCATCATTTATATGGAAGATGGATGCTTGGTGAATCACTAGACTTGCTTAGTTATTATGTTCAATTTACCAGTAAATGTTGTTGGGTAAATAAATAAGGAATTTGCATAACCCAACTATGCTTACACCGAACCTCAAACATAATTACGAATTGTGCGATCGCATCTTAAATATATTATCCAAATTCGTTTGTTGTCAAAAATCATAAAACAGAAGCTGATAGATTATCTCTATCAAAACTAATCAGTCTAGAGCCTATAAAATAAATCATCTAACTTTAGAAAAAAGCTATATTATCACAAATTTGTATTTTAAGAGCTTGATAAAAGCTTGATACAATTTGTTCAAGGGTTTTTATCTATTTAATTTACATTTAATCTAACTAAAGGATGATTTATTAGTTAAGAAATTTCTAATACTATGAGCGGAGCTTTGACATAAATCAGCCGAAAGTAGTAATAAAACCTGAACAGAAGCCTCGAAAAAATTGAAATTATTTCAAAATAAGGACTGATAGAGAATGGATGAATTTAAACTCAGCGTCTCCCTATTGACACCTGCTAGTGATTTAGTCACAGGAGATCCGGGAGGAAAGTTTGAAGCCGTTTTTGGGCGTGCTGGGAATGATAATATTTACGCCTACGATCCTTATACAAGTAGTAATCCACAGCAAAATATTGATTTTTTGTTTGGTGATATATTTGATAACTCTGTAGAAGAGTACGAAATCATACTCAATATTCAGGCTAATCAGCAAGGTGGTAATCCATTACTGATCCTACAGAGAAACATACCATCGGTAGGAAAGGACAAATTTATTCTTGGAGATATAAATCAGCCTTACTATACCGATAGTAGCTTCCTTGGTTTAGACAAGTTTGCTGTGCTCTATGATTTTGATCTCACTCAAGATAAAATCCAGCTCAACGGTAAAGCGGAAGATTATCGATTAGTAGATGTTAATGGATTAAAAGTTGAAGGAATAGACCAACCTTTTTTTGGAAAGGCTATATTTTCAGTTCAACAGGGAACACCTGACCTCGTTGGTTATGTGATTGCGCGTCCTGAGGTCAAGTTGGATCTCAAGGATGGATATTTTCAGTATGTGGGTGAAAAACCACAAACAAAACCAGCACGAAAGAAGATTGGGCAATTAGGAACTACCGGTATCGATCGCAGTCTTGGTGCTGCTACAGATCCTTCAGGTAATGTCTATATAACAGGATCTACTACTGGCCCTTTACAAGGAAGCAATAAAGGTTTTGCAGATGCTTGGATAGCCAAATTAGACAATCAGGGTAACCAATTGTGGGGTAAGCAAATTGGCTCTTCCGGTTCTGAAACATCCTATGCCGTCGTCACAGACAAAGACGGTAATGTGTACGTGGCGGGAGACACGGGGGGTAACTTATTTTCATCCAAGCAATCAGAATCTCAGGATGCTTGGGTAGCTAAGTATGACAGCAATGGGACTCTGAAGTGGGCTAAGCAGCTTGGAACCAATGTGACTGGTGGTAATGCTAATACTGCCTTTGGTCTCCAAGTAGATGACAAAGGCAGTGTTTACTTATCGGGATTAGCCATTAAGGAAAATCAAAGAACAGACATATTTAATTTTCCTGTTCAGGATGATTCTTGGGTAGCTAAGTTCGACAGTAATGGCAATCAACAATGGTTTACGCAGATTGGGAATTTCTTTTTTGACGAAAGTTACGATCTTGCAGTCGATAAGGATGGCAATAGTTACCTGACAGGATGGACGCAAGGTTTAGTAAAAGAGTCAGATCCATCTAGACAACTTTTGAAGTATGACGCTTGGCTGGCAAAGGTGGATCCCAGTGGTCAGGTTGATTGGATTCAACAGTTTGGGAGTAAAAATGAAGGTCTAGAGTTTTCATGGGCTGTTGACACTGATAGCAAGGGCAATATCTACACTACAGGATGGACTACAGGCGAATTGGGGACAAAAGATAACAAGAGTAAGAAATCAGATTCTTACGATATTTGGTTTAGCAAATTTAGCCCAGATGGGACTCAGCTGTGGACTAAACAGTTTGGCTCTAAAGCTGATGATGGCACCTACTTATCTGATATGGAGATCGATTCACAAGACAATATCTTCTTGATCGGATATACCAACGATAAGTTAGGAAAAGGTACCAAAGATGAAGCTTATAATGCCTGGGTAGGAAAGTTCGATACAGAAGGCAACAACAAGTGGATTCAACAGTTTGGCAGCAAAAATAAGCTTGACTACGCTACAGGTGTTACTACGGACAACGCTGGTAAGCTTTACGTAACTGGATTTACTGATGGTTTGTTAGGCAGTAATAGCACTGGAGCTAATGGAGCGGGTGTGGATGGCTGGGTAGCTCAGTTTGATGCAAACAAAGGAAAACTCCAAAAATTTATTGGCAATTCAAAAGATTTGATCAGTATTAGCGATCCTGGCCCAATCTCCACTGTTGATATAAGTAATAATTTTGTTACTGATGAGAAGCTGCCTAATGGTGATAATCTCATTAACCCTGCTCAAGGAATCAGTGTTAGCAAAAGTACACTAGACTATGGAGATTTTATTTCTAGCCTGGGCAGCATCTTCGACCGTAATGTCCAAAACTCTTTTCCTACAGCTTTGACTGAGGCTGTTAATAGTGGTCAAATAGTGATTTGAACTTTTTCTCACTAGAAATAGGCTAAAATCAGCAATCGTGTTCAACTCAGCAGAGTCATCTACTCTGCTGGGTTGGATAAGAGAGCATATATAAAACTGGTGCTTATGAATTGTAGGCTGAAATTGTAGGCGATCGCCTTAGACAAAACACTCGACAACAACAAAGGTTTGAAACCTAAGAGGATGTCTGAAAACTTTTTGATGTTGTATTTGAGACTTATAGATCCCCCTAAATCCTCCTTGGAAAGGGGGGCTAGGGGGGATCAAACGAAATATTTAATACTTCTCAGACATCCTCTAAGATTCAGCGATGAAATCATCAAGGCAAGAAGTTTTCCGTAACCTTATCGTCCAATAATTTGGCTGGCTTCCTGATCAGGATTCGAGGTTGTGCGCGGAAGTAAAGTATATGTGGTGGTAAGGGTAATTTTTTCCTTTATTTGTAAGGTTTTTAGGGGACTAAGAAATTCAAGTTCCACAAAAGCTTCTGGATCAGAGTTAGTATAAATTTCAGCACTGCTTTCCTGGTCGGGATAGCGAACTCCAGATACTCTTGGTGAATCAATACGAACTACGACTTTTTTTCCAACCCATAATAACGTACTTGCATCGCAGCCTAGCTTGTGGGATTTTTTTGGGTCGCGTGTCAATGAGAGCATTCCGTTTTCGACCTTTAAATTGGCTGGTAAATCGTCAGATTGCTTGTTATACCCTTGAGGAAAGATAGAAGGTTGGGGCAAGGCGGCATATACCGCTACTGGGTCACGCAACTGTGTAATTACCCATACTGCAACATCTTTCGGCTTGCCTTTCACCTTTTCAAAAGTTGTGGAAATCGTCATCACAGGTTGTTGCGGATGAAGACGAATCCTACGAAAAGTCCGAATGCCATAGAGCAAATCTATGGGATAAATCAGCGTTACTTCGCCGCCGTCCACCTTTGCCTGAACTGGTATGGAATCAAAACCTGTTGGTGGCGGCCAAAGTCGCCCCATAATTTTCTTCCAGTCAGACTGAGGGGCTGGCCAAGTTTTATCACCCCCGAAATTAACCCATTTTTTTGGTGTCGGGTTGGGGATTTTGCCAGACATTTTCGGATTTTCCCAGAATGTATCCTCCCCATTCTGAAATCGAAATTGCATCACTCGCCCAATTGCTGGGACTATAACTGCTTCCACTTGACCATTACTCAAAACCCAGGAGTCTCGCCAGCCCCGGTAATTGGTTTTGACTGCTGTAACTTTTGTAGTTTGGAATGAGGCTTTCAGACTGGGGATACTTGCAGTGGCTTCCAACCCGCAAACAACCACCAGAAATAACCCAAAGCAAAATAACAGCAATCTTTTAGCCTTCATACTTAATCCTTCTTACCCCAATTCTCTAAAATCCGGCAACAGATCCTTTCTTCAGAAACCCTTTTGACATCTGACTTTCTTAATTTTGAATTTTGAATTGGTATTACCCCTTCAGGCGGGTACGGTAAACGCTCTGACCTGCTGTAATATAAAGTGTTTTGTAATCTTTATCGCCCCAAGCTAAATTTGTTACCACTTCTGGCACTGTAATTTTGCCCAGGAATTGACCTGTTGGCGAAAAAATCCATACTCCTCCAGAACCGCTACAGTAAATATTGCCTTTGACATCCACCTTCAGTCCATCAGGTATACCTTTATCTTTGGGCCCAGTTAACTGTGCAAAAACTTTGCTGTTAGTTAATGTGCCATCTGACTTGACTTCAAAAACGCGGATGTGTCCTTTGTCAGAATCACTAATGTAGAGTTTTTTCTCATCAGAAGAGAATGCGAGTCCGTTAGGACGCACCATTTCTTTGTTGAGTAGAGTCAGGGTTCTATCTGGTTTCAAGCGATAGATACCATAAAAGCCAAGTTCTTCTTTGTCTTTGCTGATACCATAGGGTGGATCAGTGAAATAAATACTACCGTCTGACTTGACCACAACATCATTTGGGCTATTGAGACGCTTGCCTTGGTAGCGTTCAGCTAAAACGCTGATTTGACCGTTTTTTTCTGTGCGTACAAGACGGCGTTTATGTTGTGCAGTAATTAATCGTCCTTGCCTATCGAATGTATTACCGTTGGGATTGCCAGCAGGATAACGAAATACGACAACTTTACCGTCAGTTGTCCACTTATAAATAGTATCGGCAGGAATATCACTAAAGAGAAGGAAGCCACTTGGATGCCAGACAGGGCCTTCGGTGAACTTAAAGCGACCGACAAGCTTTTCCAAGTTGGTGTTACTAATGTTAATACTTTGTAGTCCAGCAGCACTATTTTCATGGCTTTGCTGTAAGCTCAAAAAGCTGATAAACAAACTGCACAAAGCTATCGGTAATGTAAATTTTTTCACGATTATTTACTCACTAAACCTCAGTCCCTATCATTAAGGCAAAATTTAACTTTTAATTGAAATTATGTTTAAAAGTTAAATTCTGTCCTGAAAGGGACGATAACAATATCAGGGCAACATTATGATAGTTGCTATTTGTTATTTTGGTTGTGGTTTTGATAATTACGTGACTTCGGTGATGGGACAAGTTTTCTAACTTTACCGTCACTTTTAGATGTCACATATAGTTCTCCTGCTGCGTCTATGCCAAAACGAATATCAGAACGTTGGCTACCAAGAATTTTTAGAAAATTCTTTTCTTGTTCACCATCAAAAAGTCTGAGTTCTTTGATCTTGACCTGTTTACCATTAACTAGTTCATCAACAGGCACATGAAAAAAGCGGCTATCGTTGCCAAAGTCGGCAAAAACATACTGTCCTACCAATTCGGGAATCGCTTGACCTCTGTAAACATAACCGCCTGCGATCGCAACTGCATAGAAACCTGACCAATCTACTGGTTTATCATGGTCATATTGGGCGACGGGGTACGTGTAACCATACTTGGCATCATTTTTGGGCAATGGAAACAGGACATTCTCGTTTTTTTCATCTATGACAAAAGTTCCTTCACGGTTTCCCCATCCGTAATTAGCACCTTTAATGCCGAGATTCACTTCTTCAATCAAAGCTTGACCGATATCGACAATTAACATTTTGCCGTCGCCACCTGTATCCCAGCTAAAACGATGGGGGTTACGCAGTCCATAAGCCCAAATCTCCCCTAATATCTTTGGGTTCCTTTTTTTAACAAAAGGATTATCTTGAGGTATGCCATACTTGCCATTAGCGCTATTCTTACCGAAAGGGTCAATCCGCAGTATTTTGCCCAGAGGTGTGCCCAAATCTTGTCCGTTATCCAGAGGATCTGTATAGCTAACAGGGAAGCCGTCACTTCCACCATCAGCCACTGCAATATACAGCATTCCATAATCGGCATCTCCAGGTTTAGCATTAGGATTAAAGCCTAATTGCCCTACATTATGGTCTGGGTAAGGCTCTTCAATACGAAGGATTTCCCGATATGTTCCGGTAAAAGTATTGGCAGCAGGGTCAGCAGCTTTCCACTCACGAATCACATCGTGGTGAGAACTTTTTATAATCTTGCCTTTACTATCAACAATTTTTTTAGTAACTAGAAAATCAGGAATATGAGATTTTTTTTCTTCACTACTTACAGTATAAAAAATTCCATTTGTGGCAAATTCTGGGTGAAAAGTAAAATAGGCAAAACCCTGTTGTGAAGTTTCATCAATAAACCCTGAACCTACTAATTTTTTTAAATTCATGTAGACGGAAGCTTTGTTATTAATAATCACATAAAGATTGCCACGCATATCGTTGACAAATATCTTTCCACTACCGTCACCTGCATGAGTCAAAAAATTTAATCGTGCAACTCTATTGCTTGCAGTTCCACTTATGGGAATTTGTACAACTTCTTTCAGCCCTACTGATATATTTGATTTTTCAATTTTTTCAGGAATAGGGTTAGTTATCTGAGCAGAGGAAATACTAGAAAAAGCTAAAAATAAAAAGAAAACAGTAGAAAGACAAAACAAAATGTAAAACTTTTTCATTACGTTTATCAAGTTAGATGTTTAGCTTTTAGTTTATGCCACTCAACTGATTGAAAAATGATCGCTGCTCAAGAAGTTTGCAGGTAATTAACTTATTAAAATTTAATTTTTACACTAGCAATCAACTTTTAGAACCAACAGCTAGGCGGCTAACTGCATCTTAAAATAAATCGGTCATAATTACATTTTTTAAAGCAACTTTAAACAATGTAACCCCTAAGGGAAGTATAAATTTACTCTTACCCAGGGTAATGTATGACTGTCAAACTCGACTTGTCACTGCACTGCAAGCTGCTATTAGATTTGGAAGATGCTACGACTCAGCATTATGTGCGGGCGATGGAACATTTATTAGTGGTGGTTCAAGATTTATCGCTAGCGCGCAGCTTGGAGCAAATTATGGAAATTGTGCGGGTAGCTGCAAGAGAACTAACTGAAGCGGATGGAGCCAGTTTTGTATTACGGGATAACGGCTACTGCTACTACGCCGATGAAGATGCTATTGCTCCTCTGTGGAAAGGGCAGCGATTTCCGATGAATATCTGCATTGGCGGTTGGGCAATGCTGAATCGTCAAGTGATCAAAGGGTTCCCTATACCACTTATCAAGCCACCTTTATCCAAAGCATGGTGATGATAGACCCGATTTAACCAGACTCAACTTGGCTGATATTTAGATGTATCAACGAAAGCGAGCCAAAAAAGCTAATTAATAATTTTGGTATGAGCGATGGGTAAGGCTTATTTATCAGCCAGCGAGTTAGGCATAAAGAAGAGTTTCTATATCACATTTTGTCAATTTTTGTAGTTAATTTTACTACGTTTTAATAAAAGGTAGCATATACTAAGTATTATAAGCCTTCCATCAAGAGAAAACTGGGAAGGTAGCGATACGTAAGCAGGTAAATCCTATGCAAAAACTTAGGGGAGTAACGGAATTAGAATATGCCTTTCTGTTTACCCTCAGAAAGGTAAATTCGATAAATTTAGCAGGATTTAAACCGTTTTTTAACGATATGCCTGTTGACCCTTTTATTAAAGGCAACTATCGTTCTAGAAGATTATCCCGATTTACTGTTGTTGGGGATAAGTTGATTAAACTACCTCACGGTTATTTCTACCAAAGCAAAGATTACAATCCATTATTGGGAGATATTAAAAGGGAGTTTGCAGAATTAGATGATGCAATGATAGAACTTGATATATTTAAAAACCTTATCTTAGCATTTACTGATTCTTGTAAACTTCATCCAGAGGCAGAAATAGGAGTTCATCAAATTAGGATTAGCTGTTCGCCTGATAATTTGGGTAATCCTGCGCCTGAAGGTATCCATAGAGATGGTACAGATTTTATCGGGATTTTCTCTGTTGATAGAGATAATATTCAAGGCGGAGAAACACATTTGTATACTGCTAAGAAGGAAAAACCCATTTTTAATAAAGTTCTCAATCCTGGTGAACTTTTATTGGTCAACGACCATGAATTTTTACACTTTACTACTCCGATTAAACCAGAGAATAACGCTCTAGGAACAAGGGATGTTTTTGTGCTAACTTCTCCAAGTTTGCTTTCTGATTAATATTATTGAGAAATATAAACACAGATAAACACAGAAAAATTATCTGTGTTTATCTTTATTAGGAGTATTTAAGTCTCACACCTGCGTCAAAACATAGTTTACCTATTTTGACTTCAGAATCATTGAATTAAACTAGTAGTCTAAAATGCTAATTTTTGCGTGAGTCAGCCAAAACTACTGACTAAATTTTCAACTACTTTAATTAATTAGATGAAGCTGGATTTTGACACTTTTATACGTTGTGTGACTTGCTCAAATCCTACCAATCATTTCAGTTAACTTTGGCAGGAACCCAATCATCATGCGTAGCTTGGTCAATATTAGGGGATTGAATGCACACGAAATAACATTGTCCCTCGCCTTGCACACTAAAACCATGAGCGACATTGGTGGGATTATAAACTCGAACTCCAGCAGAAATAGGAAACCATTTATCCTTACCTGCTGCCATACCCATACTATCTAGCTCCGAAACTGGCGACCAATTCTCTTCTACAAGAGCGTAAGCATTAACTGGGTTAGGAAAACCTTCAGCTTCCCCAAGTATTGGGCACAAGGCATGGGCTATCGGATGAACATGTACAGAACCGGGGTAATTACTTTTAATCAAAACTATGGAAATTTCCAGTGCCTCTGGCTCCAAGTTGTATCTTTCTATAAACGGCTGCAATATTTCTTTGCGTATCAAAGTTTTTTCAAACCCGTGATAATCCTTTTTTGTTGACCAATCAAATATTTCTGTGCCAGGTTTTCTCCTTAATATATCGATAAATTCATCGGTAATTATTTCTAAAACTTCATTGGATACTTTTGATACCTTTTGAGTTGGCTTGGGGTAACTAATACCTGTCATTGTTCTGACTCCTCAAATTTAGTTATTTAAAGTTGTTTGTCTGTATTCCCATGCTGAGTGTTAGCAACTGATGCGCTATGGATTATCGCAAGTATTCATAGCGAAGTTGCATTCAATAGCGGTATTTGACGCACAGAATATGAGACGCGATCAATTCTTCGTCTTCTTAGTACTTGAATATGGTTTGTTTACTCACATTTTATCTTAAAAATCTGAAAGTGTGTATTGACGGAAATACTTCAATATGGTAAATACACTCAAAATATCTTTTGGTATGAAAGTAGTTTAGCTTTTGTTTAGAAGAGGCAGAGGATCAGAGGAAATGAGGAACACAGGGGAAACCTCATAGATAAATTTAAGGACTTGAACAACGGATGTATTGTCAAACGAGCGTTTGCTACTTCAGTGTCATTAAAATAGGAAATAAGCTAGAGTCACGGTGAATACTTTTATAGTCAACAGCTAACTGAGTTTACTCAACAAACGCTATGAATGACGAATTCTACAATCGAGGTTTGGAAAAAGCCAAGCAAAAAGACTACCCTGGAGCTATTGAAGAATTTAACCGTGCTTTGCAACTAACACCTTACTTTGCCGAAGCTTATTTTCAAAGAGGTTTGGCATATTATGACTTAGGAGAACTTCTCCAAGCTGTTTCAGATTACACTCAAGTTTTGAGGCTGAATCCTCAGAGTATAGAAGCATATTATTCTCGCGCCTTGGCAAGGGTGGCGCTAAAAAATCTACCGGGTGCGCTTGAAGATGTGGAAGGTGCTATTCGTCTCAATTCCAATTATGCCGCAGCTTATAGTTTACGGGGGATGGTGCGACGCAAACAGGGATATATTCAAGATGCGATCGCCAATTTTAAAAAAGCCGCACAATTATATCTAGAACAAAAAGATAAAGAAAATTGTCGCCTCTGTCTGGAACGGATTAAACAGCTACAACCACCAAAGAAGCCAGCTGTTCCGCAACCAAATTCTACAATCGTAACTATCACATCCACAAACGAATATTTCACGCAACTATTAGACAAGGCAGAAAAGGGAAATACCCGCGAGGCGATTGAAGATTTAAACTGGGTATTGCAAGCTGATCCGCAAGATGCCCAAGCTTATTGCTGTCGTGGGGTTGTGCGTTGCAAAATGGGAAATTATCAAGCTGCGATCGCAGACTTTAACCAAGCAATACTGCTGAATTTTCAAGATGCTATTGTCTATCGCAACCGAGGCAAAGCACGTTCTTTGTTAGGCGATCATCAAGGTGCGATCGCTGATTTTAACCAAGCACTCCAAATTCAACCCCAAGATGCCTTAGTTTATGTTGCCAGAGGTAATGCTTATCGGGCAATGAGCAATTATCTAGGTGCAATTCAAGACTACACCCAAGCACTACAAATTAATCCCGATGATGCCCAAGCTTACTACAATCGCGGTATTGCCCATACTCTCTTAGAAGAAATACAACACGCGATCGAAGATTATCAACGGGCAGCAAGTATATTTTGTGTACAAGAAGATTGGGAAAACTACCAACAAGTCTTAGATAGCCTCAACAAAATTCAGTCATCTAGTCTGGATTTCAAAAAATCTAAATCTAACTTGCTACGTCAGCGATTATTGCGACTGGTAGGGGGACAATGGGACATTGCCCAACGGCTTATTCAACAAAAGAAGGATTACTATCCTGGGATGACAGAAGAGTGGTATTTACAAAAAGTGATTGCAGAATTAGAACGCGATCGCGGTAATTAATATTCCACGTTCTAACATTTAAGTAACTACTTTAAATGCAGTAATTTGCTTTTTGTACCAGTATTTATACTGGATATTAAGTAATTATATATTTCTTATATAATTTTCGGTAAGCCTTTTTGTCCAGAAGTATTAAAATAGCAACCAACTAAGTAAGTACATAAACGTACTTAATATTAGTAAAACTGCATATCGTCAGCTATAGTGCATACAAAAAAGTTTTATTTTAGGCATAGCATTGATATATTGGCACTGTCGCCGTTAGACTATTTTTTGGCGGCAAATTCCAGGCCAATCACACTCCTGAGCTAGTGCCAGCGAGCGCCATCTGTAAATCTGCGATTCAACATTCACGTTTCTCCCCTACCGTTACCCTATGCTGTCTGATAGCGATTACTGCACAGCCGCAGTGATTGGATTCACAGAAGTTCAGTTAATGCGTAAGTCCTAGACAAGTTGAGGAGCTTGTTGTCGGATAGGCACTTGAATTATGAATTTAGTGCCTTCCCCAAGGCTAGAAAAACATTGCAATTTTCCACTATGTTTCTCCGTAATGATTTGGTAGCTGATTGCCATACCCATGCCTGTTCCTTTACCTACAGGCTTGGTAGTGAAAAATGGATCGAAGATACGCTTTTGAACAGATTCTGGCATTCCTTGTGCGTTATCAGCGATCACAATTTCTACCAATTGTGAATCAACTACTGAAGTGCGGATAGTAATCTGACTGGGATTTTCTTGTATCTGTTGATAAGTGCGTTTGATATCTACCTCATCAAAGGCATCCATTGCATTTACCAGAATATTCATCAATACTTGGTTGAGTTGACCAGGATAGCATTCCACTTGCGGCAAGTTGCCATAATCTCGAATAACTTCGATTGTTGGACTGTCTGGTTTGTCTTTGAGGCGGTGTTGCAGAATTAAGAGAGTACTTTCGATGCCTTCATGAATATCAACTGCCTTAAATTCCGCTTCATCCATACGCGAAAAATTCCGCAACGATAGCACAATGTTACGAATCCTCTCAGTCCCCATTTTCATTGAAGACAGCATCTTCTGTAAATCTTCGATAAGAAATTCAAGATCAATTTCCTCTGCTAATGCTTCAATTTCTGGGTCATGGCTAGAATGGCGTTCTTGGTAGAGATAAATCATCTCTAACAAGTTTTGAGTATACTCATCCAAGTGAGTAATATTGCCGTGAATAAAGTTAACTGGGTTATTGATTTCATGGGCGATACCTGCTACCAGTTGACCCAGACTAGACATTTTTTCACTTTGAATTACTTGTGCTTGGGTACGCTGCAATTCACTCAAAGCTGTTTTAAGTTCAAAAGTCCTTTCTTCGACTCTCGCTTCTAGTTCTGCATTACTGTTTTCTAAAGCAATAAAGGATTCGCGCAATTGCCCTGCCATATGATTAAAAGAATGGGCAAGGGCGTTGAGTTCCTGTATGTTGCCCTCTGTGATTGTCTGGTCTAAGTCGCCGGCTGCCATTGCCTGACTTGCCTGGTTCAGGCGCAGGATGGGATGCGCAATCCAGCGTCCGGTAAAAATACCACTCGTCGTTGCCACTACCAGCGCCCCAAAACAAAGTAAGATAGTAGTTAGGGTATTAGCATTGATTTGTGACATGAAGGCGCTTTGCGGGATGCTGGTGACAACCAGCCAGTCCAAGCCATATTGGTCGCGCCAGGGAGCAATATGCACATTATAATGTTCTCCCTGAAAATTGGCTTGAAGTTCTTGGGTATTAGTGATGGTCTGAAGGTTGGGAATGCTTTGCTGAAGCTGTTTAGCAATACCTTGCACAACTTGATTAGGGCTGTCTGTTGCTTTGAGGCGTTTAATTTCGTTCTTGGTTACAGTAAAAGGCTGCTCCTGGCAGGAATTGGCAACCAACATACCATCCCGCTCTATAATAAACACTTGTCCAGAGCGACTGATATTTAATGTTCGCAAAAATTCGCTCAGTTTCAATAGATGAATGTCAACCCCCACCACGCCAATGAGCTTTTTACTAGCGTCATAAACTGGGCTACCTGCTGATGCCGCAATATAGGGAGGATAGGCAGGATCGTAGTAGGTGTAGATCCGAGTCCAGATCGGTTTCCCGGCTTTAACGGGTTCAATGTATATAGGTTCATTGAGGGTATCCCATGTAGCGGTAGACAAGAGTTGAGTACGGTTGCCATCGTTGTCTGCCAAGTAAGTTGTCGAATTTTTCGGCAGGCTAGGTGTTTTGGTGGTGTTGTCGTCGATAGTAACCGTTTTGCCATCATAGCGAGCGGCTCCAGCTCCTTCCCCAGTTGCTAGGTTCAAGCTGATGTAGGTCAGGTCATAGGCTTGCATTTGATGCCAGAAATATTTGCCAACAGTTTTACGATCTCGCACATTCAGTAATCCCATGCGAATTGCATCGGCATTAATCTGGATGACTTGATGCGGAATTGACAGGTAGGCATCCAAATGGTGATCTATCTCACTACTGGTTCGCTCCATCAACTGCTTTGACAAATCCTGAACCGCCTTCTCACCATTTTTAAACGACAAGTATCCCACCAGCCCTACTGCACTAAACACTTGCACCACGAAAGGAACGATGAGGACAAGCTGTAATGGCAATGTCCAGAATTTGGTGGATGATGAACGGGTCTTCATAAGCTGGAAACCTGAGTACATTTTGAAGGCTGCTGGCAAGGCTTTGAACTCATTGGAACCAGCATAAACTTTTGCCTTACTTAAGATAATTCCCCAAAAATTTCTAGCTTGAACACAATTCGCTCTACTCTTAGGCACTTGCCAGAAATAAAATGTCCAGGTTAAATTGTTTGCTGAGTCTAAGCTCAATAGCACGCTTGTAAAGGCGAAATCTTGCGATTAACAAGGTGTTGGGGCTAAGGTATAGTGTTAGTAGGTATTTAATGGATGAGTGGCAAATAGAGCTTATGCGCTTCCTAATTTCTTAACCAGATTGCCCTAAACTCCAAAACCAGTAATATCAACGAATTACACTTAACGAGCGTGCCATTCATGCCTAAGAGATTTAGCATTTAGTCAGGGAGAGGAGGTTCCAAAAAACCAGAGTGAATAAAATACGAAAAGTAAGTATTCAGTAGTTTATCGTCCACAGGTGGGCAGGTAATATTACTACCTACTAACCCAATAACTGTATTGGAACTATCAAATTGCAGAGATTTTGGTTGAAAATAAAGTTCAGGAATTGACTGTTGCTGCTCCGGAAGCTTTTCAGATAAGAAAGATAAGAAGGGATATAAAGCATTTTCTGGCATATTTGGAACAAAAAATCTGACTTTAGAAAGCCAATCTTGAAAGGAAAGTTGTTGAATTGAATAACCAAAATTATGCATCCAATTCACAAGCTGATTCCATGAAATAGATTGAGGATTAGAGACGTGAAATACTCTCTTATTAAGAGCTTTTTGTCTTGATAACCGGACAATCGCACGACTGATATAATCAACGGGAACAATATCTACTGGCATATTCCAATCAGGTGCTAACCCTAGTTGAATACAGCCCTTGATCAGGCTGCGTAAAAAGTCGGAACGGTTACAAATTCCTGTTTGGCTGTGTCCTTCTATCCAAGTGGGACGATAAATAGCTGTGGGAATTCCTCGCTCATGAGCAAGCGTAACTAATTTTTCCGCAACCCATTTGCTTTGTGTGTAACCGTAGAGACCATGCGGGCGATCAGCTTCCTGTTCTAAAATAACTTGCGTTTCAGTATAGGCAATTGGTGAAAAAACGCCAACGGTAGAGAGGAAATGAATGGGTTTAATCTTTGTTTGACTTGCTAATCTCAGGACTTCTTGTGTACCTAAAACGTTCGCGGCTTTTAGCACAGAGTATGGATAAACAAAGTTAACTAATGCACCGTTGTGGTAGATAGTATCGATAGTTTCTGCCAAAGTTTGAAATTGTTCAGACGGCAACCCCAGCAGTGGTAGCGATATATCGCCAATAACGGGAATAATTCTGGAGCTTCTATTTTGATCCCAAAGCTTGTAAGATTCCAGTATGCTTTTGATGCGTTGGTTACCTTCTTGAACATCAGTAGCCCTGACCAAGCAATAAACCTTCGCCTGGGTTTGCTCAAGTAATTCGTGAAGCAAGAAAGCTCCCAAAAAACCTGTTGCACCAGTTAACAAAACATTGGCTGGCTCAAAAACTAATTCTAATAATGCATTTTTAGAGTTAATTGTTGGATCTAAAATCGCTTCAGTTTGTAGATCGAGGGCAGGATGAATGGTTGATGCTACATCATCTCCGGCTTTTATTGCTGCAATGATTTTAGCTAGTTCTGCGATACTAGGAGCTATGAAAATATTTTGCAGGGACAACTCTATCTGGAATGTTTTTTGTACCTGGAAAAGCATTCGAGCTAACAGTAGAGAGTGTCCCCCCAAGTCAAAGAAGTTGTCATAAATTCCAACTTGTTCCAGTCCCAAAATTCGAGTTGCGATCTGGGCTAATTGCTGTTCAACATAGTTACGAGGTGTAACAAAAGCTTCCTGTAGATCGGGTCTAACTCGGTTTGGTGCAGGTAATGCCCGGCGATCAACTTTGCCACTAGGCGTAATCGGTAAAGCTTCCATCACGACAAAGGCAGCAGGAATCATGTACTCAGGTAGTCTCTGTTTAAGGAAAGCACGAAGTTGCGGTATTAAATTGAAAAGATTAACTGTCTGTTCGTTTTGAAGAGGATGATTAGCAAGTTTATTTTGAGTGGTTATTTCAGGGAGAGAATACTGTTGTAGTTGTCCAATCTGCGATGTAGCTGAAGAATTATTTTCAGACTCTTGTAACTTAAGACAAAGATAGGCAACTAAGCGCTTTTCACCAGGCTGATCCTCGCGGACTATGGCAACCGTTTCCTTAACGGCAGGATATTGGCTAAGTACATTTTCAATTTCTCCTAGCTCGATACGATAGCCGCGAATCTTGACTTGCTGATCTATGCGTCCTAAATACTCAATATTGCCATCAGCAAGATATCTTGCTAAATCACCTGTTTTATACAAGCGATCGCACTTGTTAAAAGGACTGACAATAAATCTTTGTGCTGTCAACTCTGTTGAGTTGAAATATCCTCTTGCTAGACTGACACCGCCAACATATAACTCACCAGGAACTCCAACAGGCACAGGCTGTAACTGTGAATCCAGCAGATGTATTTGGCTATTGGCAATTGGTTGTCCGATTGGTGGCAATGCCGGCCAATCTTGCACTGAACCAGTCAAGCTAAAGGCTGTAACCACATGAGTTTCAGATGGGCCATAGTGGTTGTGCAAACTACACTGAGGTACGTGATTAAACAAATGTGCGATCGCCCCTGTGATGCGTAATTGTTCGCCAGCAGTAATCACCTCGCGCAAACTAGTAGGTATGATACTTTCCATCTGTGCCACTTCTGCTAACTGTTGTAGTGCCACAAACGGTAGAAATAGCCTCTCAATCCCGGCTTGATTGAGAAATTCTAGCAGGCTTGTCGGGTCACGGCGCATTTGTTCGGTAATCAAGACTAGTGTGCCACCTGTGGTCAGGGTAGCAAAGATTTCTTGGAAGGAGACATCAAAACTAATTGGAGTATATTGAAGTGTTTTGGCGGTAGAACTGACTGTTGAATTTTGCAACTGCCAGGCAATTAAGTTGACAAGCGGACGGTGAGGCATTGCTACACCTTTGGGTTTGCCAGTTGAACCAGAGGTGTAGATGACGTATGCTAAGTTGTCGGGAGTAACTTCGCTTTGGGGATTAGTTGTGGGATTTTGGGCGATCGCTTCCCACTCAGAGTCTATGCAAACTACCCGTGTGTTATGCGTTGCGACCTTTTCAATTAGATTCTGCTGTGCCAATAGTACCGACGCTTGTGAGTTGTTGAGCATAAATGCTAAACGTTCTTGAGGATAAGCCGGATCTAGTGGCACATAAGCCCCGCCTGCTTTGAGAATTCCTAAAAGCCCGATCGCCATCTGGGGCGATCGCTCAATGCAAATACCGACAACAACTTCCGGTTTAACGCCAAGGGTTTGCAAATAATGTGCTAGTTGATTTGCTTGCTGATTTAATTCTTGGTAAGTTAGCTGCTGTGCTGCAAATTCGATGGCGATCGCATCTGGTGTTTGTTCTACCTGGGCTTCAAACAGCTGATGAATACATTCTTGAGGAAAATCTCCTTGGGTCTGATTCCATGTATAGAGTTGTTGTTGTTCGGCTATGCTTAACAAGCAAATGTCTGAAACTTTCGTATCTGGGTTGGCAACAATATCCTCCAGTAGTTTTTGGAAATGTCCAGCCATGCGGGCGATCGTAGTAGCTGCAAATAAGTCGGTACTATACTCGAAGTAACCTACAAGATCAGTTGGTGTTACAGCCAATTCCAAAAACAAATCAAATTTGGCGGTTTTATTATCCAAGGGCAGGTCAGTTAATGTTACACCGGGCACTTCCCAAGTTGATGTTGGCGTATTTTGCAAGTTAAATACGACTTGAACGAGCGGGTTATGGTTGAGAGCGCGATCGGGTTGTAATGCCTGCACCAGTTCCTCAAATGGTAAGTCCTGATGAGCATAAGCTCCTAAAGTCATCTCTCGGACTCGCTGTAGCAACTGCCGAAAACTAGGCAAACCTGACAAGTCTGTTCGGAGTACGATGGTGTTGGCAAAGAACCCCAGCATTTCTTCTAGTTCAGGGCGATGGCGATTGGCAACGAGCGATCCAATAGCAATATCGTCTTGTCTAGTGTAGTGAAACAGTAGTGTTTGGAAGGCTGCCAGCAGTGTCATAAAGAAGGTAACCCCTTCGCGACGGCTCAATTCCTGAAGTTCTTTGGTTAAAGATGCGGATAAACTCAGGAAGTGACGTGCCCCTCGATAGGTTGACACTGGCGGTCGGGGGAAGTCTGTTGGTAATGGCAGGATGGGTGGCAGGCCATTTAACTGCTCCTGCCAATAGGCAAGCTGGCGTTCTCGGATCTCACCCTGCAAGCACTGTCGTTGCCACACCGCAAAATCAGTATACTGAATCGTTAAATCTGACAGGGGAGAAGTCTGTTCTGATGCAAAGGCAGTGTAAAGGGTCGCCAGTTCCTGCAACAATACGTTAATTGACCAACCATCACAGACAATATGATGCAAGTTGATCAAAAGAAAATGCTCCGTTTCACTCAGCTTAAAAAGTGCAGCACGCAGCATGAGATCCTCAGATAAATCAAAGGAACGTCTAGCCTCTTCAATAATTAATCCCCAGACTTGACTTTCTTGTGTAGTTGAATCTATTACAGGTAGTTTAAAGATTGGAGATGGATGGATTATCTGTATAGGTTGCCCATCCACAGCTTTAAAGGTAGTACGTAAGATTTCATGACGGTTGATAATTTCTTGGAAACTTTGTTCCAAAGCTTGAACATTCAAGAAACCATTTAGGCGAAAGGCTTGTGGGATATTATAGAAGGGATTATTCGGTACTAACTGATCCAGAAACCACAATGGCTCCTGTACGAATGCCAAGGGTAAGTTAGCGTCGCGTCCTACTGGTTGGATAGGGGGAAGCTGTATACTTTGTATTTGTTGCCGGCCTGTTTCTATAAGCTTTGCAAGTTCAGCGATCGTTGCTGATTCAAATAAACAACGTAAAGGCAACTCAATCTGCAAAACATTGCGGATACGGGAAATTACTTGAGTTGCCAGAAGTGAATGTCCTCCTAAATCCAAAAAATGGTCATAAATTCCCACTTGCGTTAAGCCAAGAATGTCACTCCAAATATTTGCTAACGCTATTTCTGTAGGAGTTTGAGGGGCAACCAAATTCTCCTGGTTAGTTCCATAGTTTGGCACAGGTAGAGCTTTGCGGTCAATTTTACCACTAGGAGTCACTGGCAGTTTGTCTAGTAACACGATCGCACTCGGCACCATATACTCTGGTAGTTGCGATCGCAAAAATTGCCGCAGTTCACTCACGGAAGTAGCAGGCACCATCGCATCTGCAACTATATATGCAACTAAACGCTGTTCACCAGGTATATCATTTCGAGCAACTACTACTGCCTGCCGTACTTGAGAATGCTGTTCAAGTACATTTTCAATTTCTCCTAGCTCAATACGATAGCCGCGAATCTTGACTTGCTGATCTATGCGTCCTAAATACTCAATAT
>NZ_JCACKA010000022.1:0-34239 GCF_059505145.1 Mojavia sp. | reverse complement strand
GTCGGGAGTAACTTCGCTTTGGGGATTAGTTGTGGGATTTTGGGCGATCGCTTCCTCATTACTATCCAAGCAAAAGCGATGTGTAGTTTGTAATGACAACCCTTTGCAGAGATGGCTTTGAGTTAATAATATAGAAGCTTGGGCATTTTCCAGCATGAAACTGAGACGCTCTGCTGGATAATTAAGATCAAGAGGAAGATAAGCACCACCTGCTTTTAGGATAGCTAGTACAGCAATAATGAGTTCTAAAGAACGTTCTAAACACAAACCAACGAGAATATCGGGTTGCACCCCTAATACTTGCAAATGATGAGCAAGTCGGTTAGCACGTTGATTTAGTTCTTGATAAGAAACACACTCACCTTCAAATTCTATTGCAATACTACTGGGTGAACACAGTGCTTGGGCTTCAAATAACTGATGAATTAGTAATGTTTTACTAAAATTACTATCAGGGGTTTCACATGAGAAATATACTTGAAACTCTGTAGAGTTTATAATCGTCATGTTTTGATTTTCCAAGTATTTAAGCGTTAATAATTCAAGGCACGAATAAATTATTTAACTAATTTTTTAACCATGAAATAATAGTGAAGTATTAATTAAACGGAGCCTTTTAAAATTTATTTTAGCTTAGAATAATATAAGCTTTTACGGTGACGCGTATAAAATAATGATGTTCGTTGTTCAAGCTGATTTTCACAAAATCTTCTTGTATGAGTTCCCATAGTTTTTCTTATCCGTTATTTGCATTTTGTGCTTCTTCATCTGTCAAAGAGCGGATTAATTCTCGGCCGTTTCACAGCCCATTTCTTATTCATAAATTAAATAATCTCTGTTTGAAACTACTTCTATAATATCAATCAGATAAAATGTTATTACAATGTTAAAAATAATGATATTAATTTCAAGAAGCTGTGAAGTAAACGCTACTAACTTTAAAACTATAATGAAGAGGTTAAATATATTTAAGAGTATAAATTTTAGATGAATTAAAAGTATAAATTATGAACATAATATAAATAAAAAATTCTAATTCATACTTATATAAATAGCCATTTGTAAATAAACTAATCGTAAATATAGATATCACAATGTTCATGCTGCTTGTGCAAATGATTTAGTAAAGCCAAATATACTGAACAGCCAATGATACCATTATTGATAATTAACAAATACCTTTAAAACTGATTCTATATCAACATCCTAATCTCTATTCTGAATGTCGATAATTGTTTGATAAGTCAAATCTAAGTGAATTCTGTTGTGCTTAGAGAATAACAGAAACTTTCCATTATAAGAATTATACAGATTGAAATTGGTATAAATTTTGGCAATGATATCAGTAGATATAAACAAATGTCAGCACAGAAACTAGCGAGTTATCCCCCCTCAACGGTAATTGCAAGTATTGATGCTGTGACATTCAATTGATCACAGTAAGTATTTTAGGTGAAGTTACTGTTAAGACCTAACTTTTAATCTAAAGTTTAGTTAATTTAAATTTGTTAAAAAGTATACAAAAATATTTTGTAAACTTAACAACTTATTTTTAAGGCAGTGTTAGCATTTTGTAATTAGAAGAATAAAAGATTACATAAATCTTGATTTTTGCGAATTTAGTAGTTAGTAAATATTCGATTTACTAACTACTAAATTGTTTCTCGTCCTATCTAAAACTAAAATCATGATACCCAAAAAAATTGCTTATGTTGCAGCTGTTTTTGCATCTATAACTATTGCAGTTATAACTAAAATACCTACAGCAAATGCAGCAAGTTTAAGTGTAGCTAATGCAGGTTTTGAAGAACCAATAATAAAAGAAGGAGATTTTACTATTAATGTGTTACCTGGCTGGACATTATATGATCCATCTAACCTGACATCTACCAGTATAGGTGGTGGTGAGCCAATTTATGGTGCATACAATCCCACACCAGACTTTTATGTTAACGAAGCTCCAGAAGGTAATAATGTTGGATATGTTTACCTCACTTATCCGTCTGGAAGTGGTGCTGTGGGAATATCACAAACACTTACCAGTGTGTTGACAGCTAATACGAAATATACCTTACAGGTTGAAATTGGTAATATTCCACCTGTGGGTGGTTTCATCAGTCTAGGTGGTTTCCCTGGCTATGCTATTCAATTATTAGCTGGAGGAAATTTACTTACTCAAGATTTTAATAACCTGAGCGTAACAGAAGGAGCTTTTGTTACCTCTAGTATCTCGTATATTGCTTCAGCCAATGACTCAAACTTAGGAAAATCATTGGAAATCCGATTGCTGAATCTTTTACAGAGTGATGGTATAGAAGTTAATTTCGATAATGTGAAATTAGACGCAATTCAAGTTCCAGAACCTGCATCGATTTTGGGTATAACATTAGGATTTGTAGGTGCAAGTTTAGCTTCAAAAAAAGAAAGATGACTAGACAATAAGGAGTATTACACCAATGTGATACTCCTTACATTTATTATTTGCATATCCGAGATTTGAGGTGCGTTGTAGACGTTAGCCATAACGCACCTTAATGGGCTACCACTCAATCACTGTTTCATTTGCCGGGAAGACAAGCAGAGGTTTTTTTGGAGTCGCTGCTCACTATCATGGGGGTTGAGCTAGAAGTACCTGACCACTCCACGCTGTCTCGTCGTTTAAGCAAATTGTCGGTGGAGTTGCTAGTCATTAGGCGATCGCTCATCCACAATTTCTATCACTCTGAGGAAAGAAATATGATACACTCAGGAAAATTTGAAAAATTTTTCATATCAATAATCATTCAAGTCATAGCAAGGGTGAATGATGAACTCTAAAAATGTATCATCTTCAGACTTTTGCGCTCGTCAACTCAAAGCTTTAGCAGATACGACACGTTTATCTGTAGTCTTCACATTAGGCTTGTCCGAAATATTAACGTAGGGAAAGAAAAATGGTAAAACGTTGAATTGAGTGTCTACCATTTTTCGCAATTAGTTATGGTTTTTGATTATATCCAAAAGTATCCACTACGAACAAAACAGATGTTAGGGATTAGTTACGAACAATTGCAATCACTGCTAAATTGCGCCTTAAAACGACACCAAGACATCAAAGTTAAACAGGAGAGTCATAAAGTTAGAATTAATGCGGCTGGTGGCGGTCGTCCCGAAAAGTTATCAACCGAAGAACAAGTATGTTTATGTTTATTCTATTTAAGACAGATGCCAACATTTCAAGTATTAGGAATGTTATTTGGTGTTTCCAAAACGGAAGCTAATGATACATTTCACGACTGGATACCAATTTTTCGTGAATATATTACCTGCTAGTTTATTAGAACAAGTCTCAAATAATGAGAGCGATTTACTATTTGTTCAAGAAGTTATAACAAATTTTAGGCTATTAGTCGATAGCCTAGAACAGCCAATATATAGGGATTCTGACCAAAAAGAGCAACATAAATATTTTTCTGGAAAGAAGAGACAACATACTTTAAAAAATCTCATGATTGGGATACCAGAAGGTAAGGATATTGTAGAGGTGAAAGTAGGTATTCCTGGGGCAACAGCAGATATAAAATTGTTTCGTCAATCTCAAATTAAATTTGATAAATCTCAACCCTTTTCAGGTGATAAAGGCTTTCAATGAGGCGAAAATATCACTACTCCTCATAAAAGGAAACCAAAACGAGAATTAACTCAACAGCAAAAAAATGAAAACAAAGCTTTGTCCAGTAATCGGATATTTATTGAGCATTTAATCCGTCTGCTCAAAATATTTCGGATCGTCTCACAGAGATTTCGGTTAAATCTTAAGACTTACGAGCAGATTATTTTAACAGTTTGTGGATTGGTCAGGTTGAGAATTGGTAGCTTAATTCTGCCAACTTAGCTACTACGAATAGTCAGAAATTTTTTAAAAATAGGAGTTAATTTTTATGTCTCTAAACTAACAGTAATTATCTCAAAGCCTGATCGCTACGTTTTTACGCAAATATCAAAGTTTTGCCTCAAAGCTTTGAACAGTCTGGCTTTGGAGTTTTCGGACAAGTCTATTCTTTTTGGCTTTAGCTTCGTATCAACTTAATCCTCTTTTGTCACTTTTAGAGAATGCAATAGCCCAAAGGGTTACGAGGCCTTGATTCCCACATTTTGCATATAAATTTTAGTTTAGCTTGACTGTTTCGAGTACTTGATGCAACTTATATTTAGCAGTATTTTGTCACATCCTCCCCACATTCATCTACTAAATATGATAAACACTTAAAACGCAGACCAACTACTTGTTCATAAAGAGGATTTAACTTACACAAAGGTGGAATGCGAAAAAGCGCCCGACCTAAAATTGTCACAGTTCTTTCAAAAGGACAATGAGAGGGAATGATTTTGCACAAGATTCTGGCAAGTTTATAATCATGTATTTCTACGACCTCAAGCTGATATCGGATCTGGTTTAATAAGTTGTTATTCAATTGAGCCTTATTTGATAAGTTCATAAATTCGATCTCCTTGAATCAATCTGTTGCTACTTTAGAATTACAACTATCTCCAGAGAAAAACATCGTATAAATACGAAACTATTTTTTCGATTTTTGAAAATTCATTTTCAACACAGTAAAATTGCTGAGGACTCAGACAAGTACAAAGTCAGAATCACCCAGTCTGATTACGCGGTTGGGCTTGCTGGAAGCAGAGCAGTTAGCCGAGATTCAAAACGAGCGATCGCCCAAGCGTTACTCTCGTCCAACGGTAGCTAGGTGCTTTAGTGGTACTCTTGGTAAGCAGAACAATGACTGCACTTAAACAATCCAGGTAGATGGTTGAGTTACGAATGTTGTTGTTTCAAAGGCAAAATAATCATAAATTCAGTTTTTTGATTAAGTGTGGAATTAACCTTAATCGCTCCACCATGCTTTTCGACTATAATTTGATGGGCGATCGTTAATCCCAGCTCAGTACCTTTACCAACTGCTTTCGTGGTGAATAAAGACTCAAAGATCCGTTGTCTCACCTCGTCTGTCATGCCAATGCCATTATCTGAAATCCGAATCATGACATATAGCAATCCGATTTGATTCCTGAACTTACTCGTAGAGGATTGTACAAAATTGTGTAATGCTTATGAGCCAAATCACTATTTAGTGTCGTCTTGTAGCTTCTGAGCCAACACGTGAGGAACTATTGGTTGCAAATATTCAAAGTCAGTCTGCTAAAAAATAAGACTTTACCAACCCGCAAACAATGGCTCGAAAAGTCTTTCTTTAATAAACAATCTCTCTTCAGTTGTTTGCGGAGCCAAGATTATTCAAAAGCCGCTCCCGAATAGCCATAAGTTGCTCTTGAGTGCTAACTGGGCTTCGTGGCGCTGGCAGTTCGGTATTAGGCCAGTTGGGTAAATTATTACAGGGGCATAATAAGGCTGGCATCCCAACATTCCGCATCGGTATTGGCATAGAACAACGACTGCAAGGAGACATTCCCCATTCCGATGTCAGCAGTTCAGCAATAGTTTCGTGGGTTCCCTCTAAGTGGCAGTCACCTGTTTGTGACGAGAGAATTTTTTGCCAGCACTCTTCAAATTCATCACTATAGCGATCGCCTTTTAGCACTGGCTGTGGCAGTAATTTTGCCGTACCATTGCCCGTTACTACTTTCTTACCCAACTGAAACCAGTAGGCAAGATATCGTCTCACTTCTTGTTCGGTTGCCATACCACAATTTTAGAGTTTAAATTTGAAATTTTGGAAGTTGAATCTTAAACAAACAATTAAGAATACTCACCGTATGAACAACATCCATGGGTGATTTTGTATCACTTAAGATTCTCCCATGTCTCTATCTCTAATGAACCTACCTTAGGTGGCAATGGTGAACCTAAATCGCTAAGATTCAGGACATGACCGCCAGTGACTAAATAAACAGCTTGACAAATTCCTCCTAACTGTCGCACTACAGAACCAAGGCGATCGCGAAACTTTCGACCGCTAGGATAAGCTGGCACCACACCCCAACCAACTTCTTCTGCTACAAATAGCATATCAGCAGCAACCAACTGCACAGTATCTAATAATTCTGTTAGAGTGTTTTCCCATGTGATTTCGTCTTGATCCAGAAGATTAGCTACCCAAGTACCCAAAGAATCAATCAAAAGGCAAGTGTTTGGCTTCGCATCAGCAAGAGTAGCAGACACTTCTACAGGTACGCAAAGGGTTACCCAGTCTTGGGGACGGCGTTTTTGGTGTTCTTGAATGCGTTTGTGCCATTCTTGATCGGCTGGATCTTCAGCAGCTGTTGCTATGTAAAAAACTGCTTTTTTGGACTGCATTGCCAGAGTTTCTGCCCATTCACTTTTACCAGATCTGGCTGGGCCCGTGACTAATATGACTTTACCCAAAGCTTTTTCCTTAGTATCTTTAATTGATTGGGGTTGTAATATCTCAGCAGAATTTTTCCTGTTAGGGATGAGATTGTTGGTTCAAATATCTTTTAAGAGATAAAATTAGCACCAGCATTATTAATGCCACAATTGGCAAAGTCAAAAATCCCAACAACCCCATTTTGAATTATTCAACACTACTGGGGATAGCAAATTTTAGGATATCTTTTATGAAAGCAGGCTTGAAACGTATTGAGGCAACTCTACACGATTTAGGAAAGGGCACTGCCGACCCTGCCGAAGCAGGTGATCCACCAAAGCAGTCTTTCTCTTTTAGAATCAGTATTGGAACAAGCGAATCTACAGCAGGTGATGAAACTCCATTGCCAAAGCAATCAAATATACAAGGGCAGACAATCGATATAAGTACAGGCTCCCAGAGTAACTTTTCTAACGAAGAAGACTTATTGCGCCATCATCAATCTGTGCAAACTTTTCCGACACAAGACAGCGATGCCAAAACGCCTAGCCTACCGAAATTCAAAACTCCTAGTTTTAGTAGCCATCGCCACGCAGCTAATCCAGGATTAGCAATAAATCTGTTACAAGAAATTCAGGAGACTGTCGCTGGTTGGCAGAACGAACTACAAAAAATTCTTCAACAAATTCAAGATATTTACTTAGAAGGCCCGATTGTCAATGGCTGGTTAGAATCCAATTCCCAAGATACAGAACAGGCAGGAACAGCAACATTGCGCCATGCCGAAGTTGACCGCCTCATGGACTATGTAGAAGAAATTTGTGCTGCTGGTGGGAAAGTATCCTATCAATTCCCACGTAGTGGTTACCGTCTTTGCGGTGTGGATGCTTCAGGTAAAGTCTGGTCACGTCCCTGTCCGCCTGAGCAAGTTCCCGCTGTTAGTATGGCGATCGCTCGTTACCAAAAACTACGTCAACTTTTGGGTCGCAAGCAACATTTAGAAACCCGCCTCAGTCAACTAGCTGAAACTCTAGTAATTTTACACAGTCATATCCAACAAACTTGAAGTTCTCAGGATTTTTTCCGAAGAAACGCGGTTGGTTGGTCTGGAATTTTTGGTATAGATTAGCAGGCAGTAGGTAACCGTTGGATGTTGTCATTAGTCAATGATCAGTAGTCAGTAGGAAAAAAACAACTTAAAACTGACTACTCATGCCAATTTTGGATTTTGCAGTAAGTTGAGCCAGTCGCTTGCAGGGGTTTCCTCGTTGTGTGTACTGGCGTGACAAGACAAATTGGGAATTTTGGATTAAAAATGTTTTAATCAAGATTTTCCAGGAATTGCAATTGATACTACTTATCTAATTTGGTATTACATCTGACAGCTGACCCTTCGGGTACTCTGGGAGAACCCCTACGGGGAACGTCAGTTGCTCATGGGGAGCCACTGCGCCCTTGCGGGTTTCCCGCGTTGTAGCAAGTGGCGTGGAAACCCCCTGCGTACCCGTCACTAGCTCACAACTGACAACTGACTAATCACAAAATCCACAATCAATCCTATGCCAGACATTCAAATCTCTGCCATTATTTGTACTCACAATCGAGATACCTATTTAGGTGCAGCGATTGATAGTCTTTTGGCGCAGGATTTTGCGGCTGAGTTTGAAGTTGTGGTAGTAGATAACGGGTCAAGTGATCGCACCCATGAAGTTGTACAACAAAGAATTTCTCATCCTCGACTAAAGTATATCTTTGAACCAGTCATTGGTTTATCTGTTGCTCGTAACACTGGTGCAAAAATAGCTAGGGGCAAAATTCTTGCTTATTTAGATGACGATGCAGTTGCAAGTAATCGTTGGCTACAAGTTTTATTTTCTGCTTATCAAAGTAATTCTCAACTAGCGATCGCAGGTGGCAAAGTCACTTTGTTATGGCCTGAAGGTATGCAACAACCACGATGGCTATCTCCTGGATTAGCTAGTAATTTGGGAGCATACGACTTGGGCGATCGCATCGTCTATATCGATCAGCCTGGTTTAACCCCCAGAGGCTTGAACTATTCTATACGCCGCAGCTTCCTTGAAGAAATTGGCGGTTTCGATCCTCATCTGGGTCGAGTCGGCAAAAACTTATTATCTAATGAAGAACTGCAAATGACAGAATTTGCCCTGCAACGGGGTTGGCAAGTCGCTTATCTTCCTGAAGCGCTAGTTGCTCACAATGTTGCCCCAGAACGTCTCAAACGTTCCTGGTTTTTAAACCGAGGCTGGTGGCAGGGTATTAGTGAGTGCTATAGAGAACAACTTGCTGGTAAAGCTGGTATCAGCCAGTTGCAACGAGGTGGTGAGCGATTTTTGCGGGGCTTGTATAAGGCATTGCAATACTTTTCTGATCCGGCAGAACGCTTTGATAACCTTGTGTATGCCTATGGCCAGATTGCTTATTTAAATACTGCTATTCAAGGTCTTTTATCTATATCTAGTAAGAAATAATAAATCATAATTAATACCTTTTATGTTAAATAAAATACCCGTTTCCGTATTGATTCCAGCAAAAAATGAACAAGCAAATTTACCAGCCTGCCTCGCTAGTTTGCAACTAGCTGATGAAGTATTCGTGGTAGATTCTCAAAGCAGTGATAATAGTGTTGCCATTGCTAAAAGTTATGGCGCAAATGTCGTACAATTTAAATTCAATGGTAGCTGGCCGAAAAAGAAAAATTGGTCTTTAGATAACCTAGCTTTTCGTAATGAATGGGTGCTTATAGTCGATTGTGATGAGCGCATTACTCCTGAATTGTGGACGGAGATTGCCCAAGTAATTAAAAATGATGAATATACAGGTTACTATCTCAATCGCCGTGTATTTTTCTTAGGTAAATGGATTCGCCACGGTGGGAAATACCCCGATTGGAATCTGCGTTTATTTAAGCATACAAAAGGTCGCTACGAAAACCTAAATACTGAAGATATTCCCAATACTGGTGATAATGAAGTTCACGAACACGTGATTTTACAAGGTAAAGTTGGGTATCTCAAAAATGATATGCTTCACGAAGATTTCCGCGATTTGTACCACTGGTTAGAAAGGCACAATCGCTATTCTAATTGGGAAGCACGAGTTTATTTCAATTTACTGACAAATCAAGATGATAGCGGCACAATTGGTGCAAATCTATTTGGCGATGCAGTACAACGCAAACGCTTTTTGAAAAAAGTGTGGGTACGCTTGCCCTTTAAACCTTTGTTACGGTTTGTTTTGTTCTATATAATTCAACTTGGTTTTTTAGATGGTAAAGCTGGGTATGCTTATGCCCGTCTGCTAAGTCAATATGAATATCAAATTGGAGTCAAACTGTACGAGTTACGCAACTGTGGCGGTAAGCTTAATACTGCAACTTCCAAGCCTGTAGCATCTTCTTTGGCTCAAGAAGTAATTAATTAAAAATAAAGAATCTAATTTTGGAATTTTGCATTTGGAATTTGAGCAAAGCAACTAAATAATGACTAATTTAAATTTAATATTGGATGCAGAACCTTTTGTAGACTTACGCAAGTATGACCAATCCTGGTTTGATCGGGGGCGTCCGAGTTGGTATATTTTGTTATGGTGGTTGGTGCAGGCGATCGCCTTTCCTCTAACTCCACAACCGTTAAATAATTTGCGTTGCGCCTTGCTGCGGTTGTTTGGCGCTCATATTGGTAAAGGTGTATTTATTCGACCTACGGCCCGCTTCACCTATCCTTGGAAAGTTACTATTGGCGACTACAGCTGGATTGGAGATAATGTAGTTTTATATAGTCTGGATGAGATTCATATTGGTCATCACTGCGTAATTTCCCAGAAAAGTTATCTATGTACTGGCAGCCACGATATCCATGATCCTGCTTTTGGTTTGAAAACAGCGAGTATCACTATTGATAATGGAGTATGGGTGGCAGCAGATTGTTTTGTCGGGCCAGGAGTGCAAATCGGCGCTAATGCTGTGATTGGCGCTCGTAGTAGTGTTTTTACAGATATGCCTTCTAGCCAGGTGTGCTTAGGAACGCCCTGCCGTCCCCAATATCCGAGGTAAGGGAGATACAGATCAAGCGAAGAGTTTTGCTTTGATTTTGGGGACAAGTCCAACTTTAATCACCCCAAAGTTTTCACCGGAGGTTGGCGGCAGAGGAATTAGGTTTCCTTAAAATAATTGATTGTGTAGCCACTTCACCCAAACCGATACTCGTCAGCAAACTTCTCCACTCTGTTTGAAGTGCGACATTTTGAGGATTTTTTTGCCGCAGTTGAGCCAGTATAGTCAGTGCGTCGTGCCATATACCATTTTGAGCATAGATGGCAGCCTGCTGTTGAGGCTGTGCCGTTTGTAACTGCTGAACAGTTGCTTGGCTTAGAGAAACTCGCTGTATGACTCCTTCAACATAAATGGGGGGTGATTGTTTTTCTTGATCGCAGTAGATGTTAAAAAACCAGCGATATCGTTTGTTCAGTGCCAAAGGGGAAACTGTGGTAGGCAGAGAAATACCAATGACTCCAGGCCGATCCGGTAAGGCGATCGCTTTTTGGTAAATGGGGTTTGAATCTTCATTTTGCAGTACAAATTCAGCCGGATAAGTTGAATTTCGGTAGTCTGGCACATAAAACCACAAGGTTGGGTGTGCTACCGTTGTCAATGCCCAAACATTGGTCAAGGAAGAAGTTTTTTGAGTAAAGGGCACTAGGGCAGTGAGTTCAGGTTTAACTTGTGGACATATACCACGCTTGGCTCCACCAAGGACGCGGCCACCTGGAGGGGGATCTGGTGGAGGTGGGGGAGGATTAAAGTGTATGCCTAGTGGATGCTTAAATGTTACTGGGTTTGGTGTCGCCAGTATTGCAGTCTGGCTAGCCACCAAACTAGTGCCACCAAGAGCTAATGCTAAAAAAAGTTTCATTGATTTTAAAATTGACTTTTTAAATAAGTTCTTAAAAGCAGATTACAGCTATTTTTAGGTAAATAGACCACGCTGTAGGGAACATTGCTGTGTATTTTCCCTGTTTAAGTTGAAATTTTATAGACTCCCTTCGGGGCGCTTCCTTGAAGGTATTTTAAATTTTGAATTGATGTCACACTAACCGTCCCTACTAATGACAAAGCTGACGGCACAAAAGGCACCCAAGCACCTGAGATTAATAAACCAAAGCAGAATATATACAAAACACCAGAGGTTACACCTACTGCCAATGCCAATTTAGAAGGGAAAGTTAACCGCCAAGCAAGCACTCCTCCAACGAAAGACCAGCCCCAAATCCAGATTACTTCAATCCACGGTGACCAAACTCGTAACAACGGACGCCCATCTAAAACAGCACTAAGGATTTGGCTGACCATATGTGCTTGTACTATAACTCCTGGCATTTGCCCTTCTAACTGTTTTCCGTAGGGCGTAGCCCAGTAGTCGGGAAAATCTCCTCTTGCTGATACACCAATCAGAACAATCCGGTCTTTGACTGCGCTAGGATTCAATGGCCCAGATAAAAACTGCGTCAGTGTCACCTGTTCGGCAATTTTTTTTGAGGAGCGGTAATTCAGTAAAATTTGACCGCCATTGGCATCGATACCTTGATAGCCGCTGGCACGAGGCGAAAGACGTTGAAATACAGTACTACCAAGTTGTAAATTCTTTTGTGGAGTAAACTTGGGTTGAATTCCTAAGGGTAGCAGATAGCGGAATGCCAGTTGTGTGCTAAATGCATAGGGGGCAGAACATAGCGATGCCGCTTCTTGGCTCATAAACAAAATCTGCCGACGCACAACTCCATCAGGATCATGAATAAAGTCGCTGAATCCGAGGCGTTCTTTGGAGATTTCTGGTGGCGGTGCAATGCCTCTAGTATTTACTGTTGTATCACTTCCTTTGCAAACCCCGACTAAGTTCTGAGTGCGTTGAAGGCGAGAAATTAACTCTTGCCGTTCGGCAGGAAAATCACGATAGATGTCTAAGCCAATGGTACGGGGTTGATACTGCTCAAGTTTTGTCAGCAGTAGATTGAGAGATTTTTCTGATACAGAAGTTCCTTTTAACGGCTCATTGTTATGGCGTTGAACTGCAAGATCAGCATCGTCAATTGTCACAATTAATAAACGTGGATCAGGCCCCTCTTGAGGGCGCGATCGCATCATCTGGTCAAAGACTTGAACTTCACTACTTTGTAACAGCCCCACAAACCTGACTCCACAGACTAAAGCAGTCATCACCACACTGGAGAATAAAGCTACTTTAAATCTTTGACTGGGAAACAAAGGTGAATTTGATCTGGCTTTTTTATTGGCGCGTGTTAGTTCCTCCCACGTCAGTGGTCGCTGTGCTAGATTTTGACAAATCACTGGTAACCAAGTCGCGCAAGGAAATCGATCTTCAAGTCCTTGCAGGCGTTCTCGTGCTTGCCGTACTGCCTGATATAAAGAATCACCGCCAGCAAAGCTACTGAGAAAATACTTCAAGAATTCCTGAGCTACTTGGTCTGGGACAGGTTCCCGCATGATAATCATCTGCGGGATTTGTAAATCAAAAAGTTCTTGTGCCAGTCCTAACCCATCACAAGAGTTGAAAATTGCTAGTTGTAAGCCGCGTTCTATAGCATGTTTAAGAGCGTACTTTAACTCGTTAATACTAAGGCTTTCGGTTTTATTTAGATAGATTCGCCCGCTACTATCCTTTCCTTGGCTAGAACTGTGTCCAGCGAAAAACAGAATATCCCAGTTTTTCTCCCAAAGATGGTCATTTAATTCTTTACGCTGTGGTTCTACCAGAAAACTGACATCCGCATTTCTACACCGTTGTAGTAAGTTTCGGTCAGCTTGGGTGTCAATTCCCTCGCTATTACCTACAATTGCCAAAATTTTCACCAATTGATTTGGAATGCGTGGCTTGTAAATGCGCTCATAAGTCGGTGATGATAAGGCAATTTCTGCTTTGGGGTAACGTTCTAGCAAATCCCAAAGATGCCAAGGTAGCCGCTGCAATTGGCTATTTTCTGCTTGCAAAATCACCCGAATTTCGTCTGTAGGCATCAGTCTTTCTAGCCATTTCTCCCGCAGGGGGCGAAATCCTTCTGATTGCAGCCAGGTGTTAAAACGTGCCCGCAAAATATGGGCAGTGTTAAGGCAATCTTGTGTCATTGACACATTAGTTATTTGCACCTTTTCAGCATCTAGGCGATAACGATTGCCCAAACGTTGATAGCTAGATTGCCAATGGCTATAGTACAGCAACATTTCAGGGCATGGAGGGAGCTTGCCTGAAATTTCTGTTGCGGGGCGATCGCATTCTTCACCAATCTGGAGGGTAACAGCAAAGCCCTGCTCAAAACTACCGTCTGCAAATTTCAGAACTACTAATTTATCCATGACCGTCGCTACTCTTGTCTACGACATACTGCGTCTAGCTCCTCCGTAGGAGTACGCAGAAGGCTCCATCAAAATTTATCAGATTAGGCTGGAATATTGTCTTTTGAATTGTTAATTTTCCTGTTGAGTTCAATCTTCAATCCCTAATCATTAATTACTGATACAGCAAATAAATAGCTTAATGTTTTAAATCACAAAATGTTCTGTAATACTGTTATCATATAATGCCACTCTAACGCTAAACCGCTCTTTAGTTTCACCTCTAAACTGCAATTGAATATAATTGTCTGCACTTCTGGCTTGAGCTTCCAAGAACACTGATCCTGACTCATCTAGAACTGTTAGTTGTACATCTTGTGGGAGGTGAAATTGATTACCTGTTGGATGCAACTGTAGGCGAATTTGGGTTTTTTGATCAGCTTGGGGGGTGATTTCGATAATCAACATCACGGGTTGGTCGGCGATTTGAATACCCAAATCAATTAATTTTGCCCTTCGAGTGACTGCTTCTTGTTGATTGGGCGGTTGTTCAAAAGTTTCAGGGCTGCGAAATGCATAAGCTTCTTTGAGTCCTTGGAAGTTCCACAAAGCTTCAATAGTTTGCCAACCTGACTCAAATATACCAGTAAACCACTGGCTCAAGTTCACTCGTGTGATAGCTGGAGATTGTCTCAGCTGCCCCAAGTATTCAATGAATGTTTCTGGCGATCGCAATTGACTCAAAGGCAATTCTTCAGCGGCGACATTAGGCACAAAACCCAGTAACCATGCTTCTTGAAGCGATTCATCGATTTGTACTACTACATAACCTATGCGTTCTTCCCAAGTTTCAGGGGGAACAGAACATATCTGCTCACCAACACGTATAGGACGGCACTCTAGATGGCCAAGTGCGGGCATTTCCAAGTCAGCCACATTCGCACAAAGGCGCATCACAGGATTCCAACTGTCACTCGCTGTGAGGTCAGTAGCAATATCCATCATTTGCAAGTAGTCATTCACCACCCAAACAGCTAGAGTATTCAGCCGGACTTGCTCTGCTTTTTGGGCAGTAGGCTGCTCTTCGGCAAACTGTTGAGCTGTTATGCGTGCTGCTTGAGCGATCGGCAATGGCACAGCGAAATTATCTAGTTGATAGGTGTTTTTAGCCATAAATTCAGTACCTAGTCATCAATGCTCCTATATATAGATATCGCCTGCTTTCACTAAATTTATGCCCAATGCCCCTTAAAGCCAATTGCCAATTAAAACGTAAGCAGACCAAAAACCTGGTGCATTGTAATTTGGATGTTGCAACAGTTGTAGTTGGGCATGGCGGAGTGCTTGGGCTTTGGTAAGTTCGCCACGTTTGAGTTCTTGGTAAAAAGCACCGACAAACAAAGCTGTTGATTCATCATCAATTTGCCATAGAGATGCTAAGGTACTGCGTGCCCCTGCTCGTACTGCTACTCCAGCTAAACCTAGTGCGGCACGTTTGTCTCCCACTGCTGTTTGGCAAGCACTTAAAACTAATAATTCCACTGCTTGTGGTTGAGTTTCATCTCGACTACGCAGAAGGCTATCAAATTGCCTAACATTGATCGGGCCATCAGCAGCCAGAATAAAAGTATTATCAGCGCGGGAACTAAACTGACCGTGGGTTGCTAAATGCACCACGTTGAAGGCAACGGTATTTACTTCCTTCTCTAATGCCTTTTGAGTGAATTGCTGATCTAGGAGACTAGTTGTCGATACTCCAGCTTTGGTAATTGAGTTAACTTCAGACTTGATTGCAGGCAAGGGTGTAAAGTTAGGGAACCCTGGTGGCGGTTGAGTTAGCCCAGCGGTTAATGCTTTGATCTGCTGTTGCTCTAGGGCTTTGGGATCGAAAAGTTGCAATTCAACGCTAAGGGCGATCGCGTATTTCTCTACCAAGTACTGTTTGCCATCGTAGAGAGATGCCATTGGTATATTGCGTAATGTCCCATCTAGTACAAACACCAGGGTATCCACCTGACTTGCTTGCAATTGTGACTCAATGGGTTTGATTAACCAGTTATAAACTTGTTGTGATTGGGTTTTAATGGCATTAATAGCAGCAGGATTGACCAGACTTTTTCGTAATTCTCCCAGTTTTTGGTCTACTTCTGCTTGAGGAATTTTAGTAGTGTAATGCTGTAGGCGTTGGTGGGGAATTTTAACAATTACCTCGATTTGTTCGGGGAGAATAATTGGATAAAAAATGGCAGCAGTGGGATTATTTTGGTCTACTATTTTATCCAATGACACGCTCTGACCTTCTAGGCAAGCCTCCCGGAAAAAGTTATCTAATTCTGCCAACTGTAACGCTTCAATTCGCTGGCGTGCTTTATCTAAAGTTTGTTCATCTGGTTTTCCTTGCTGGGATTGTAGCAATAACTCTACAGACTGCCGATAGACAGGTTCAACACTGTCTCGGAAGTTAAATTGCACATCTTGATTAATCGCTACTAAATCACGACGGAGAGATTGGAGAGTGTCTACCGCAGCATCATAAGCGGCGATCGCTCCTTTGATATCTTTTTGCGCCCAAAGCACTCTACCTAACTGCCAATTCAAGCGATAAGTAATTTCTGCTGCATTGGTTGTTTGAGCCAAGAGCAATGCTTGCTGGGTAAGCTTTTGCGCTTCTGACCACTGTTGAGTCTGTTCGTACAAAGCGCCAAGAGTTCCCAATGCATAAGCCTCTGCTTGTTGATCGCCCAAATTCCGGGATTGCTGGATGGCTTTAGCGAGTAATAGTGCTGAGTCCTGAGTCCTGAATTGTGAGTCAGAATTCTGACTCAGAACTTTCGTCAGGCTTTGAGCAAAGTTAATTTGAGCGTAAATAGTAGCACGGCTAGAAGGAAGTTGTTCGAGTTGGGGCTGAATTAATGGTAGTAAAGTTTGCGCTGCTGCCCATTGTTGATTTTCAATGAGTAGGCTGAGATGATTAAGTTGTGCTTGAATTTTTGTCAGGGGTGAAGGGAATATTTGAACTGCTTGTTGATAGTAGGCGATCGCTTGTGGTTTTTGCCGTTGTGTACGGGCGTTGTTTCCCAGACTAAAAAGACTTGCGCCAATATCTGCGCTTGATTGCAAGCGTTGAGCAGTTACAAGACTTTGTTGTAAAACATTATGAGACTTTTCGAGATCGCCCAATACTAAAAGGGTATCTCCGAGCGATCGCAACCCCACTGCTTTTTCTATCGAATCTGGTTGTGATTGTAACTGCTGATGTACTTGTTCTAATATTTCTACAGCACGGCGATAAGAGCCTTGACTTCGCCAAGCCTGTGCTTGGTTGATTAGCGATCGCATTATGCCGCTATGATTTTTTATTTGCCGATAAATCTTTGCTGCTTGCTGCCAAGTTGCTAAAGCTTCCTTTACTTGTCCTGTTGCTAGTTGTAGGCGTCCTTGAATATCAAGAGATTGGGCAAATATTTGTAGACTTTGGCTGTTTTGCTGTCCCTTGAGCAAATTCAAGCTTTCTGTAATTGCCTGCTTTGCTTGTTTCCATGCACCGAGTTGCTGATAACCTAAAGAAAGATTACCCAAAGTTGCAGCTAATCTGATGTTATCTCCTTGATTCTGGTATTCCTTGACAGCTTGCTGCAAAATCTGTATTGCTTGTGCAAAACGTCCAGCATCGTACAGTACTTTTCCCTGTTGTAATAGAGAAGCAGGATCGGCAATAGAGCTAGGCGTAGTAAACTGATTGATTACAAGTTGAGATGAGGTATTGATTGCAGGAACTGTTGCCAGAATCGGTGAACTGAGACTGCACAGCAAAGCCATCAGGAAGCAAAAAAGCAGACGTAAAAAATTAAAATTCTTAGTCTTGAATTTTCGCCTGTTAATTTTGCCAAAATTTGAAACAGAAAATTTAGTAGCTTTAGCCATAGATGAATTGCCAGTCTCTTGTGGGGAAGCCTGCAATCAAATGTACCGGAGATAGCGAGAAATCTAAAGCATTGGGCATTGGGCATTGGGCATTGGACAAGAGATATTTTTATTTGTAACGACACAGCTTAGTGTCATAACGACAATATGACCGCTCCCAATAAAGCTAGTGCGATCGCTCGCATCTTAACTAATGCACATCAGAACTTACGCACTCAGATCCCCCAACCCCTTAAAAAGGGGCAGCCCTGCGCCCTTGCGCGTTCCCCGACTCCCTCAGTGGCGTGGCTTTAGACTTTCCCCCTTTTGAAGGCTACGGTGTACACACATCTGTGTACTAAACCGAAATCATTGTAGATCCGTCATTATCCTCCGATAAATTGGAGGACTTTGAGGGATTTTAGCCCCCCTTGGAAAGGGGGGTTGGGGGGATCAAAAGCCTGTGGGACAACTCTCAAAGACTTGTGTGTACACGGTAGCTTTTTTAAGGGAGGTTAGGGGGGATCAGGGTTTCAGACTTCAGTGCGTAAGTCCTACACATTTAACTTGCATATTTTTAATTTTGGAGAAAAGTCGTGCACCAAAACCATTAGCTTTATTCGCTACTTCGTAGGGTGGGCATTGTCCACCCTACATGATTATTAATCTTTCACAGATTATTTAGGATTGCTATTTATAAGCTTTTACGGTTTCTGAAACTAAGCTAATTTTAGAAATTATTTATTACATAATATACGCCGTAAACCGCACTAAATTATCCTGCCCAAACTGCAATGAATCTCCATTAAGCAGTCGATATTGCACACCAGGATTCAACAGAGTGTTATTTAAATAAATACCATTTGTACTCATGTCAACAATCATGTAGGTATTTTGCGACCAGTCCCAATAGACTCGCGCATGGCGACGAGAAACTATACCTTCGTGAGGAATCCCAGCCAAGTCAATTTCTGGCGCAACTGTCATACTTTGACTGCGGCGACCAATAAAACCTGCTTCCCCAGACCATTGAAATTCTCTTCCTGTAGTATGAATCAGCTTCAAGAGTGGCAGTCTTGGAGGTCGAGGATAATAAACAGGTGGCGTTGGCGGCACATAAGGGACTCGTTGCTGATAGTCTGCTGAATAATTAACAGGGGGCCTGTAATTGGATGGATTTATTACTGGTCGCGGACATTGAATAGGTTGCGGTGGTGGTTGTGGTGAAGCGGGTCTGGTTGGTGTAGGTATAATTACATTATCCAAGGGAGTCGAACACCAAGGGCAAACCTTAGCATTATTTGGCAGGGCGCGGTTAAAATATTCGCAATTTGGATTAGGGCACCGATTTGCAGGCATAGGAATTTATATCATCAGGTATAGGTTGTAAAGGGACAAGACCTACTTTACTAAGTAAACACTGGCCCTGACGAGTAGTTAGTATTTCAGCAAATGTAGAACCGGGTAGCCGACGGTTGTTGTCTTTAGGGTATACCACAAATATAGGGTATCCCAAGGGGTAGCTTTGAAAGCTATTAACATCAAAAAAATACTCATTATGCTGGCATAAGTCATCTGAGGTAGTAATTGGGCGATGCTCACGCCTTTGAAATAGCGGTTGACTAGCTGGCTTATTGCCATCGACTATAGCCAAAGGATAGCCTGTACACTGTCCCCAAGTTTTACTAATAATGCCAAAGCCAATAATGCCACTAGTTCGCTTTTCTAGAATTTCCTTGCGTATTAGGTTTTGGGTTTTTGTTGTATCAAAATTTTCAACTTTGCCTTTAAATAAAGCTATATCTTGAGGGTCATTTTTCAGAACTATTTCTTGAAATTTGCGTATAGCTTCCGGGTCACTTGGAGCAAAAGGCCTAATATCAAGAGAATTTTTAAGTTTAGGATTAATCTGCTGCCAATTGGTAATTTTGCCTGTATAAATTTGACGTAATTGCTCAAGAGTTATTTGCCCTCCCAAAGCATTGACAAGATTTGAATCTTTCTTACTAAATGCTAAAAATACAAGTAAACCATCATAAGCGACCTTTTGTTTATCCAGTTTATCTGTGATGTTATCTACTAAGCTGGTAATTGCAAAGTCTTTTTGATTTGTTCTGTCTTGTATAATTTGAATTGAATTTTGAATATTTGATGAAACAATAGGTTCGTAGTTAAATGTTGTTTTTACTTCTGGCTTTGGTTTAGTTAATAAATCTTCTAAACGATTACCGTCAACTTGTTGCTTTAAAATAAAACTCCATGTACCAGCACTTTCTCCTGTATAGGTGAATTTTCCTGTAGGAAAGTTATTTACTTCAAAAAAATTTCGTACAAGCCCAGACCAAATTATATATTTGTTATTGTCCTCTGGTTGATGATGCTGCCAAAAGTAATGCCAAATTCCCCCTGTAACTAATATTAGAGCGAGTATTCCTAGCAGAATTAATGCTTTGGGAAAATCATTTTCTGTTTCTTCTGGGGTAACTAATTGGCTAAAACTGCTTGCTTGGCATTCTTTAGGCATTTGTAGCAAAGTTTGGCGTGCTACTTCAGCACTTACAAAAGGATTTTCTAGCCGAACTAAGCGAGAAATAAACTGCTTTAAGTAATTATCTGTATTGGGCCAATGTTGATTATCTCTTGGATCAAGAGGCTGATTAAATGAATCATTGCTTTTCCCTACCCATAAATAAAAAGCAACTAATCCTAATGCTTCTAAATCTTGTTCGCGTTTGCAAGGTGCAGGTTGAGCAATATTGGGTGGAATAAATGTGTTTTCCCAAATAGCTAAATCGCAAAAATATATATAAAACTGTTGATTATTTTCTAGTTTAATTAAAATACTATCTAAGCTGAGGTTGCCGTGAGGTAGCCCCTGCTGGATTTGATTTGAGGGAAAACGCAGCTTTTGACTGTGAAGAAACTCTAGAGTTTGTAAAGCTTGATTTAGCACCTCGCGTACTTGAGGTGCTGTCATTGGGCCCTTTTGACTGAGATATTGATGTAAGGTTTGGGATGCTTCTATTTTTTTGATAATTAAATAACAGCGATCGCCTTTTTCATCTGCAATCGCTTCCCAAGTATCGACAAGACGAAAATTTTTGATTCTACTGTCTACTAAAGTTACTCCTCCCACCCGTTTAAAAGCCTCTTTACGCTCAAGTATCTGTTTCTGATTAAAACAGCGATTGGGTAGCAGATATTCTTTAATTATTACAGGCTGTTGGTCTTTGAGTTGAATGCCTGAGTATAAACGTCCATTACCCCGCGCTCCTAAAAAGCTAGTTACTTGATAAGTACCCAAATTGCCTTTAATTTCAGCATTCTGTGGTAAAGTTGCCGGAAAACCACATTCTAAACAAAACTTAGCACCTTTTAGTTCCTGTGCCGTTTGAAAGGGGCGATCGCAATTTAAAGGTGCATTGTATGAGCAAGGATATTCTTGATAAAAATATTCAGAGGAAGGCATAATATATAAGGCAGATGGAAGGTAAGCTTTTTAGTTAATTATGTTTTCTTATTTTGAATTATGAATTTTGAATTATTATTTTGTATTTAAGCTTTCACAAGTCCTAATTTGAGTGCGGCTAATAACCTTCAATTTGTCAAAGATACTTGTAAAATGAGCCTTAACAATAGCAATAGTTACTTGCATACTTGCCCAATAGCATAGCAGGCTGCTTCACATACTTTTGCAACTCTAGGGAAAGAGCTTCATGGGTAATTATTTGAATATATTCAGACTTTCACTGAGCTAATAGCCTATTTATAAACAAAATATTAAGTAGCTATAACGCATCCAACCAATTTAATATTTACTTTATAAATAGTCTTTCCCTAAAAAATACAAGATATAAGCTACAAGTGTAAGCGTAAGCTCAATAATTCCAGCCTTGAGAAAATAACTGTTGGAGTATTTCCAAATAACATAAAACTATATAAAAAACAAAATATTTAATTTTTTTAAACTATTATCCAGGATGAAACTAAGAACTTGCTCAAACAGGCGATCGCCAACCAAAACCACAACAGCATTCTCGTAATGAGAGAATTATTGAGTAAGAGAAATATAATAATATATTATCACTTATATGGTATCAAAACTATGAGGTTTACTAAGGTTAATGAAGTGTTGATTTTTTAGTAAATCTCCATATTAGGAAGTAATTAGTTTATTAAAACATAATTTTTGTGTCGAGTCATTAAAAATTGTAGTGATAAGTATTACCAGAACTTACGCACTCAGATCCCCCAACCCCCTTAGAAAGGGGAGCCACTGCGTTGGGCGGGTTCCCCGACTTGTAGCAAGTGGCGTGGCTTTAGACGTTCCCCCCTTAAAAAGGGGGGCTAGGGGGGATCGGGGTTTCAGGCTTGGGTGCGTAAGTCCTAATTACATAAAAAGAGGGATAAAATTATAAGCTGTCGCGCCTACAAGTTGCACTATTTTCATTGTCAATAAAAGCTGCAAACCCTCTCCCTTGCTCCCTGCACCTGCCTCCTACCCCCTATCCCCTGCGGTCTCAATGTGCAAATTAAATGCCTAACACCTTAATTCTGCTCCTGCTCTGTCTTCAACAGACCAGAAGGGGAGTTGATTCACTCGCTTCAGCATCAATTCAACGTAGGTCGTGCCATCCTTGTTGGCAACATCTTTACCAAAATAGCCCTGCTCTTCCTCATGCTCATGGGGCAATACGGTTCAGTTAGTGGTATTCGATTCCAGAAGATCCCCCCAACCCCCCTTAGAAAAAGGGGGGCTTAATTCCCTCCTTTTTAAGGAGGGTTAGGGAGGATCAACTCTTATCTGAACCGTATTGGCTTATGGGGGCCGCTACTGTAAACTGTATAGCCTTCCTACCGACGAGCGCGATTGTAGGGAGAACCTATAGTCCACCGCATTTATGAAGTGCAAGACTTAGCTGTATCTGGAAAATCACTAAATACACCATCAATTCCTAAACTGAAAAAGAGTTCATATTCACTTTGGGGATTTCCTTGCAAGTCCAGTGGCAAAAACAAATCTTCATTGCGGAAAGTCCAAACATGAACTTGCAATCCATCTGTATGAGCATCAAATACTAAAGATGTAGGTGACAACAATTTTCCAGTGCTATCTCTAGGAATCAACAGATTTTTATGAATGCCAACCGCCTGTGCATATTTAGCAATGTCTTTTAAACTTGATGCTGTTGCTAAGTCTGCATAAGTTCGTGGATCTCCATTGACTACAAAATCATAAGGTTTGCCAGTGTTGTTGAGCAATTGCACTAGAGGTAAATCAGTTTTTGTAGATAAATTTAGGAGGTTGCTGACTTCAAAAGACTGAATGAAAACAGGTGCATTGGCTCCCTGATAACCATTTATTTGTAAAGTTGTAAGTAGGGGGGCTTCTAGTGCTAACCCAATAGACTTGAAATAAGTTGGGTGCTTTGTCTCTGGATAAATGCCAATAGTACGACCGATTTCAACACTTTTACTTTTGACTAAATCAATGATTTCTTGCAGTGTAGGGATTTCAAATAAGCCATCATAAGCGGTGTTTTGCGATCGCAGTTGAGGAATTCGCTCTTTTGCCCGTAGTGTTTTGAGTTCTGCAAGGGTAAAGTCTTCCGTAAACCAGCCTGTTTTAGATTCCCCGTCAATTATCTTGGTAGTTTGACGGTTAGTAAATTCTGCACGGTTAGCAACATCGGTAGTTTCCGAAATCTCATTTTCGTGACGAGCAATTAAAACCCCATCTTTGGTTGCAACTAAATCTGGTTCAATATAATCAGCCCCTAGAGCAATTGCTAATTCATAAGCAGCTAAAGTATGTTCTGGACGGTAGCCGCTAGCGCCTCTATGCGCGATGATAATTGGTGGCGTACCTTTCAAAGTTGTAACCATTAGCTTACTCGTCCGTAAGAAATACTATCTCAATACCCTTAATCCCTAGCACCCAGCCTCAAGGTGCAAACTTAATGCGTAAGCCCTAAAAACTAAAGTGCGTTGAAGCATATCAGTAAAATAGATTTATTAGGGTGTGCCGTTTTGTGTTTTGTCCACACTGCCTAGATATAATTGGGTTTCATTTTTTATGCATTACCCAGGTAGCAGTGCTGGCAATTTTGGATACGCTATATTGGCAGATGATTCGAGAACTAGAATATGGATTGCGATCGCAAAGCTTAAGTTTAATGGGATTTCCACTAATTCACGTAACTGACAAACCATCCCAACCTATTGCTACATTCCTTCGACACTCACAAACTCAAAGTCGGTAGCTATATCAATATAACCTGCGTAGGCAGGCTTGATTGTTAAATTCTATTTAAGTATTTTGAATAAGTCTAATGATACAGATTCAGCCTGAAATCAAGCGTGTAGAAGAATTGCGTCAGTTGTTGCAGCAAGCTAGTTATGCTTATTACGTCTTAGATGCACCAATTATGGAGGATGCTGTCTATGACCAGCTATATCGAGAATTGCAACAACTAGAATCTCAGCATCCAGAACTGGTGACACCCGATAGCCCGACTCAACGCGTGGGTGAACGACCTGCAACACAGTTTACCTCGGTGCGACATAATATCCCCCTGTACAGTCTGGAGAATGCATTTAATGTTGATGAGTTGCAAACATGGGATCAGCGTTGGCGGCGACAATTACCCAAAACTGACTCGGTAGAATATGTCACCGAACTCAAAATTGACGGTTCTGCGATCGCTCTTACTTACCAGAATGGTATTTTAACTAGGGGTGCAACTAGAGGCGATGGGGTGATGGGCGAAGATATCACCCAAAATGTCCGCACAATTCGCTCAATTCCCTTGCGCTTAAATTTTGAAGGGTTAGAAATCCTGGAAAAGGTGGAAGTTAGGGGCGAGGCGTTTTTGCCTTTGGAAGTGTTTAAACAAATCAACGAAGAAAGGCAAAAAGCTGGTGAACAGTTGTTTGCTAACCCTCGCAATGCCGCAGCGGGTACACTTAGACAATTAGATTCCCGGATTGTAGCTCGGCGGCGCTTAGATTTCTTTGCCTACACACTGCACATTCCTGGTAGAGATGATACCAGTATTGCCAATACCCAATGGGAAGCGTTGGAATTGCTGCAAAGGATGGGTTTTCGCGTCAACCCCAATCACAAACTGTGCCCTTCTCTAGCAGAAGTTGCCGAATACTATAAGTATTGGGATACAGAAAGGCTGAATTTGCCTTACATGACTGATGGGGTGGTAGTAAAGCTCAATTCTTTTAAGCTTCAGGAACAGTTAGGATTTACTCAAAAATTTCCTCGCTGGGCGGTGGCGTTGAAGTACCCAGCAGAAGAAGCACCCACCCGCGTCGAAAATATTGCGGTGAATGTCGGCAGAACCGGGGCGTTAACACCGTTAGCAGAAATGCGCCCAGTGCAATTGGCGGGGACAACAGTTTCTCGCGCTACTTTACACAATAGCGATCGCATCACTCAATTAGATATCCGCATTGGCGATACTGTAATTGTCCGCAAAGCTGGGGAAATTATCCCAGAAGTGGTTAGGGTATTAAAAGAACTTCGTCCCGCTGATGCTCAACCGTTTGTGATGCCCACTCATTGCCCAGTCTGCGGTCAACTAGTGGTGCGTGAGTTGGGTGAAGCAGTTACTAGATGTGTCAATGCTTCCTGTGCAGCAATCCTCAAAGGCGCAATTGAACATTGGGTAAGCCGTGATGCCTTAGATATTAAAGGTATGGGCGAAAAACTAGTGCATCAACTTGTTGATAAAGGGTTGGTACATTCCGTTGCCGATTTATATGAATTGACAGAAGAGCAATTATGTAGTTTGGAAAGGATGGGGCAAAAGTCAGCACAGAAATTAATAGATGCGATCGCCCAATCTAAAAATCAACCTTGGTCACGAGTATTGTATGGTTTAGGCATCCGTCATGTTGGTAGTGTGAATGCCCAATTATTGGCTGAGAAATTTCCCACCGTAGACAAGTTGACCCAAGCAAAGCAGTCTGATATTGAAGGCATTTATGGTATTGGTGTAGAAATTGCCGAGTCAGTACACCAGTGGTTCCAAATTAATGCTAATCAAACTTTGATTTCTCGCCTCCAAGCAGCAGGGTTGCAATTAGAAACTACAGCAGAAGCAATAATAGTTACCGATGCTAATCCAAAGTTTGTAGGTAAAACTTTTGTTGTTACAGGAACTTTGCCAACTTTAAAGCGAGATGAAGCCAAAGCTTTGATCCAAAAAGCTGGTGGTAAGATAACTGATTCGGTAAGTAAGAAAACCGATTATTTGGTGGTGGGTGAAGATGCTAGTTCTAAATTGGCCAAGGCGGAAGCATTGGGAATTACTCAGTTAACTGAAGCTCAATTGTTAGAGATGGTAGAGGCTTAAGTCCTTGTCATTACCTACATTTTTTAAATCTCTCACTTTATTGTCATCCTCCTTTAGAATGAATTCTATTACTAATAGTTCAAGTCTACTTCAGTAGACTCAGCAAAACTTTTTAGTCTATTTGAGTGGACTTGGACTATTAGCCTAAAACTTCAGTTACGCTGGGATGTCGGTCAGTGCAATGCTTTGACTCTGACAAAAATGTGGGTAATGACAAGAGGGGCTTCACCAGCGCAGAAGTTTTAGTGAAGGTTTTCCGCGTATTGATTGTTGTATGATTTCAATAAAACTTATACTTATTGATAAAGTTTAAAAGAAATTTAAATTTGTGTTGCATAATATAACATTTTCAATTATTGTAAGTAGAAGTTCGGGTGCAAACTTAATGGAAAAGCTGTGCTATCCAAACCCGTTAGATATTTTCTAAAAATGATGAGTTTTCAAGGTTAGATCATTGCTTTGCTGTCAAGGTTTTGATTCATTTATTGTTGTCGAATTTGAACAGTCCACATCAGCCCTGAAAGCAATCCAGCGTCAAGCCGTACAAAGTCTGAAAACTGATATTCAGTTTCAGCCATAGTTTTGATTGCCAAAATTTTGCAACAAAATTACCCACATCTTTAACATTATCTGGAACATACACCCATGAATAACCAACAATCTCGACGCTTACTTAGTAAAACATTTGGTCTGGCGATCGCAACAGCTAGTCTTATAATCGGCGTACCTACTTCCGCTCAACCTCAAGTAACTCCATCACCCAGCCCTACTCGTACTCCAGGGGCTACTCCAGGAACTCCATCGCCTAGCCCTACTCGTACTCCAGGGGCTACTCCAGGAACTCCATCACCTAGTCCTACTCCTACTCCAGGGGCTACTCCAGGAACTCCATCACCTAGTCCTACTCCTACTCCAGGGGCGGGAACTCCATCACCTAGTCCTACTCCTACTCCAGGGGCGGGAACTCCATCGCCTAGTCCTACTCCTACTCCAGGGTCTACTCAAGGAACTACTTCAGGTACAATTGTCGATGTTGCCAGCGCCGACTCTTCTTTAAAGACCCTGGTAACAGCTGTAAAAGCAGCAGACCTTGCAAATACACTGACTGGCAAAGGCCCATTTACCGTGTTTGCACCTACAGATGCTGCATTCGCCGCTTTACCAAAAGGAACGGTAGAAAAACTGCTCGAACCAGAAAACAAAGCGATTTTGCAAAAGATTTTGACTTACCATGTCGTTCCTAATGCAATTTACTCCAATACCCTCCAACCAACTCAACAAGTTAAGACAGTTGAAGGTAGCCCAGTTAGCATTAAGCTTGAGAAGAATGGTAAAGTAACTGTAGATCAGGCAACAGTAACGAAAGCAGATATCAAAGCCACTAATGGCGTGATTCATGTAATCGATCAACTAATTATTCCCGCTGACCTTCTCAAATAAGTAGTCTCACCTCAAGAACTACTGAGGGCAATACGTCTCGGCTAGGTGATGTTCAGCCCGTAGAAATCCCCCCATTACTCCCTTGTAAAACATGAGTGATGGGGGGATTGCTATTTTTATTTGTCCAAATGCCAATACCTTAATACTCTTAAAAATTAACGTGAGTTCGATGCACAGGATTTTGACCTCACCCCCAGCCCCTCTCCTAGTAGGAGAGCGGAGCGAAAGCCTAATTTTTTGTTGCTCCTCCCTCTCCTGCGAGGAGAGGGAGGTTGGGTGGGTGAGGTTTGTCGAATTCACGTTAAAAATTACTAATTATTATGTAGTGCTTCAAGTAATACTTTTTGTAGTGTATTGTAATAAGGTGTGACAAACGGTAGCAGTAATGACGCCTGAATTTGAATACACTACACTTGCCCATCCAGAGGACGTTATACAGCTGGGGACGATTCTCAACCAGTGTTTTATCAACTCACGTGATGAGGAAAAATACGTTAAAAAATACATTAATAGTATTGGTTTAGAAAATTTCCGCATTATCCGTCAAGATGCACAAGTTATAGGTGGACTAGCAACTTTAGGGATGGGTCAGTGGTGGGCTAGCCAGCGTGTACCGATGACAGGAATTGCCGCAGTGGGCATTGCTCCAGAATATCGTGGAAGTGGAGCTGCGATCGCCCTCATGCATCAAACGCTCAAGGAACTTCATGCTAATGGCGTACCCATCTCTGTTCTTTATCCAGCTACTCAACGCCTGTACCGCAAAGCCGGGTATGAGCAAGGAGGTAGCTTGTGCAGATGGGAAATTCCGACTCAGAGTATTCAAGTAAAAGAACAACCCCTACCTTTGATAGCAGTAGCACCAATTCATCAAGATATCTTTTCTGAGCTTTACCAACAGCAAGCAAAATTATCCAACGGATATTTAGACCGACATCCAGCGATTTGGCAGGAACTCGTTAGCACAGAACAAAAAGAAAAGATTTTTGCTTATTTCATTGGTGCTAAAGACCAACCCCAAGGCTACATCATCTTCAGTCAAGAACGAACAGAGGATGGTGCAATTATGTGGATAAGAGACTGGGCAATTCTCACAGCTGCTGCTGCACAAAGTTTTTGGTCATTTATTGCTAACCATCGCTCTCAAATTAAACAGGTACGATGGAAGAGTTCGGTAAACGATTTTCTGTCATTGTTACTACCAGAGCAAACTGCCAAGATATGGCGTCAGCAGCGATGGATGTTGCGAGTCGTAGATTTAAGCAAAGCATTGGAGTTACGAGGTTACCCATCAGGAATCCAAGCAGAACTGCATTTAGAAGTTCAAGATGATTTGCTATCTGCAAACAATGGTAGATTCATCCTATCTGTGGCTAATGGACATGGTGAAGTTACAAGAGGTGGCAAAGGTGAGTTGCAAATAGACATTAAAGGATTAGCACCCTTGTATACAGGCTTATTTACTCCCTACCAGTTGCAACTAGCGGGAAAACTTGATGCTACAGAAACAGCTTTATTAGCAGCTACGCAAATATTTGCAGGTGTCTCTCCTGGGATGTCTGATTTCTTTTAATGGGTGCATCCGAGTTTTTATTTTGCAATGAGAGGATAACGGTCATTGCGTTCGCGTAGCGTCTCGTAGAGAGGAGGAACGACGAAGCAATCGCATGGACTTGCTCTGAGGTGGAGATTTTGCGCAAGCTTGGCTTCACTTTGTTTCGCTCGTAATGACATGCAAAAAAAGTGGGATGCTCCCCTTTTAATTCCCTACCCGTAGACAATGGTTAATAGTGCGAAGTAGTAAGTATTATTTATTCTTGCCTTGTTGAACCGCCCAGGTGCTAGCTATACAAACAAAGCGCAACAACCTGGGCTTTGAAATCCTCCACACCTTAAAAGGGTGTCGGATTTTACCGTGTAATTTGCGATTAATCTCTATCCTTAACTGTTGAGTAATAATGCATCAAAGTTCCGGTCGCTGGCGTTTAGGGCTAGCTTTATCACTATTAACGGTTTTTTTATGGGGTATTCTACCTATTGCCCTAACGGTGACATTGCAAGCGCTTGATGTTTACACAGTTATTTGGTTTCGTTTTTTAGTGTCGTTTGGTTTGCTGGCTATTTATTTAGCTGTGCAGGGTAAATTACCAACTCTAAAACAACTGCGTTCTGCTTCTTGGCAGTTGTTAGCGATCGCTACCATTTTCTTAGCGATTAATTATTTTCTTTTTATGCAAGGTTTATCGCTAACATCACCTACTAACGCGGAAGTGATTATTCAATTTTCTTCTGTGTTCTTAGGTTTCGGAGGGTTAGTCTTTTTTAAAGAACGTTATCAACTGCAACAATGGATTGGTGTTAGTATACTTACCCTCGGTTATGTTTTATTTTTTCATGAACAACTAACAAATTTAATAACAGCGCATAACAATTATCTTCTTGGAAGTAGTTTGATTTTCTTGGGAGCAGCAGCATGGGCTGTTTATGCTTTGGCACAAAAACAGCTATTACAATCCTTATCTTCATCTCACATCATGCTGATTATTTACGGTGGATGTGCTGTTTTGTTCACGCCATTTGCTACTAAACAAACAATTTTTACACTCAATAATTTGCATTTTGGAGCATTGGTTTTTTGCGCTTTAAATACTGTAATTGCTTATGGCTCGTTTGCAGAATCGTTAGAACATTGGGAAGCATCGCGGGTCAGTGCAGTATTAGCTTTAGCTCCTATTGTTACATTAATATCAGTATGGGCCGTATCAGTAATTACGCCTTCGCTAATTCCACACGAACAACTCACATTAATAGGAGTAATGGGAGCGAGTTTAGTTGTATCTGGTGCAGCAGCAATTGCCTTAGCAAAAGGTAAATCATGAGCTTTTTTAAGAGCTTTTACTGCTTTTTTTAGAACATTTTCCTCATATTCAAAGCTACATGAAAAATACTGAGGCAGAGTGATTCTTTCTTTGTTATGATTTTACCGAAAGTGTAATTTGTTTGAGTTTTTCTATTGTCAAGCAAGTAATATAGGACTCATATTTGATTTTTGAACAAAATTCAGTACACCTTTATTCCTTCTTCCCAGTCCCCAGTCCCCAATCCCCAGTCCCTTACCTCTACGAGTGATTCAGAAATCAAATCGGATTGCTATATCCATATAAGTATGGCTCCGTTACAATAATTTCTTTAGCTTGTAACAAAGAGAAAAAACACAAAACAAATCCATCAAATTGAGGCGATTAATATTAATTAACCTTACCAGGGTGTCCCAATAACTACCAAAGCCAACGCCTCGTGACACAACATCACCGAAACAGTTGAGCGATGATTAGTTCGTTTGGTAAGGGAGTCAGCACCCTGAGAAGAAGTTCGCTATTGCTGGCTCTTTCAATGCTGCTGCCAACATTTGGGATTAGCGATCCTGTAATGGCAGCAGAGCGAATTTATGGTTCTTATTCAGCCCTAAAGCTTTCTATTTCAGTTACTTCTTTAGAAAACTATGCCAAAAATGGAGTAATTGATGACAACCTAGCTGTTTATCAACGGTATCTACCACCAAAACAGCTTGAGGAATTACGGCGAATTTTACTTACTCCTGTGAAAGTCAGCCCGGTAGTGGTTTCACAATTTCTCTACACTCCACAAGGAGAATTTCTACTGCGACGGTTGGCAGAAACGATTAAAACGAAAACTCATCAACCACAACAAGAATTTCAAACCTTGCGGTCGGCGTTTATTTCCGCTTCTGCTGAACCGGGAGGACTAACGTTATTAAATTTGTTGCGTAAGTACCCCAGCAGCAGCATTAATCTTGATTTAGTGCAAAGCCTGGGAATTGCTGCGGATCTGAAGAAAATTGTCAATGAAACCAGCCAAGCGATCGCAGCAGTTACCGAAAAGTCCAAAATAGAAGTTGCTAGCCAAAAGCCAGTAAATGTCTCGCAATTGCCAGATTTACGGCAACAAGGAAAGTTTAAGTCGCAAAAATATACATTAAAGTTTTTCGACTTGAAGCGCAAAAGACGATTGTTGACCGATCTGTATCTTCCCAATATCCAGAGTCCTGCACCAGTAATCGTGATTTCTCATGGTTTGGGTACAGACAGCAGTAATTTTCGATATTTAGCGGCTCATCTAGCTTCTTACGGATTCGCCGTCGTCGTTCCCAATCATTCTACTAGCGATACCAAGCGATCGCTGACGAATAGACAGGCTAATAAAGTAGTACAATCAGATGAATTTACAGACCGACCTTTAGATGTGAAATACATATTGGATCAGCTGGAAAAAGCTAACCAGTCTGATTCACGATTTAAAGGTAAGTTAAATCTGGAACAAGTTGGCATCTTCGGTCAATCTTTGGGGGGCTACACAGCCTTAGCCTTGGCTGGCGCTCAGATTAACTTTGAGCAACTTCAAAAAGACTGCCACTCAGAGGTACTGCAAAATACTTGGAATATGTCTTTACTACTCCAGTGTCAGGCTTTGACATTGAGTAACAAGCAGTTTGACAAAAATCATAACTTGCGGGATGAGAGAGTGAAAGCTGCGATCGCAGTTAACCCCATCACTAGCTCTATTTTTGGCAAAGCAGGCTTGAGTCAAATTCAAATTCCAGTCATGGTCGTTGGTAGTAGCGATGATACGGTTGCACCAGCTTTATTCGAGCAAATTTTACCGTTCTCCTGGTTTACTAATTCTCACAAGTATCTCGTTATGCTTGTAGGTGCAACCCACTTTTCTACGATTGGCGATGGTAATAGTGCTAATCAGCCGATAGGCTCACCTTCTCAGGTGATTGGGGATCATCCTGCTCAAGCGCGTCGTTACATGAATGCTTTGAGTTTGCCTTTCTTTCAAACCTATGTTGCGGGAAGTTCACAATACTTTCCCTACCTCAACGCCGCCTACGCCAAAGCTATTTCTAGCCAACCTCTAAGTTTGAGTTTTGTCCAATCTCTAAACTCAACAGAATTAGCACAAACTCCTGATACCGATGTCAAAGGAGCGAAATCCTCAAAAAAATTTTTTCCAACTCCATAGTAAATTTTGGGTTTTGGATGTTGGATGTTGGAATCACACTGCTTCATGTGATGATTTTTTTGTAAATCCCATAAAAACATACTGTAGAGATGCGATTAATCGTGTCTCTACATTGTTTTTGTGCGAGAATATCATCCTTACTTTCTACTATGCCTGAATTATTTATCTTTAAATAATATCGATTATGTGAAAGGCAATAATGAGAGTGTGGCTAACCCTGAAATTATAGAATTCTACTGTGCAAGGTTTTCTCAATTTAAATAAACCCTTTGGCTGGACTTCTCATGACTGTGTGGCGCGGGTGCGAAAGCTCTTGCGCCTCAAACGTGTAGGACACGCCGGAACTTTAGATCCAGCAGCTACCGGAGTCTTACCAATTGCATTTGGTAAAGCCACAAGATTATTACAGTATCTACCAGGAAATAAAGCTTATAAAGCCACTATCAGGCTTGGTGTACGTACCACAACCGACGATTTACAAGGAGAAATTATTACCTCTGAGCCTTGTGCTGCGTTGAATTTTGCAGATGTAAAAGCTGCTTTACCACAATTTGAGGGCAAAATTGAGCAGATTCCACCAAGTTACAGTGCAATTCAAGTAGATGGTAAACGTCTCTACGACTTAGCACGCCGCGGCGAACAGGTGGAAGTTCCAGTACGCACAGTAGAAGTTTTTCAAATAGAAATTTTGGACTGGCGGGAAGGAGATTTTCCCGAATTAGATATTGCGATCGCCTGTGGTAGTGGTACATATATTAGGGCGATCGCTCGTGACTTAGGTGCTGCCTTAGAAACTGGTGGTACTCTTGCTGCATTAACACGTACTGAAAGTAGCGGCTTTCACTTGGCAGATAGTCTCACCTTGAGCGACTTAGAAACTCAGCTGCAAGCTGGGACGTTTCAACCTATTGCCCCTGATGCACCCTTACAATATTTATCATTTGCGACTTTACCAATAACATCTGCCCAAAAGTGGTGTCAAGGACAACGAATTTTTTTAGAGCAAGATGTGTCCGGGATAATGCGAGTTTATGATGAAGAAACTCGTTTTCTAGGTATTGGGCAACTAGAAGACGGTGTATTAATTCCTCAAATGGTATTTGAACCGATTTCGTAATTTTATAGGACTTACGCACTGAAGTCTGAAACCCTGATCCCCCCTAACCCCCCTTAAAAAAGGGGGAACGTCTAAAGCCACGCCACTGAGGGAGTCGGGGAACCCGCAAGGGCGCAGTGGCTGCCCTTTTTAAGGGGGTTGGGGATCTGAGTGCGTAAGTTCTGTATTAATTTGTCCCAACACACAAACAGCAAATATTTCTACTCCCAAGTTGCCACATCTCGCAACACATCTGGAATTTGCTCTTGAGATTGGGGAAACTCTAGCAAAGTTTCTCTGTAACCTAAATACCCAGATTCAGCAAACGATAAAAGCATCCGCGCCAGCGCTAGCCACACCTCTGGCTCATATTCCCAATCATGATAACGCGAAGCTCGACCAGCTATAGAACGTAGTGCCCAGAAATAAGAATTTCTGACTACAGAACCGCCTTTTTTAAACTCTGGTAGATCCTCATGATTGAGAATAAGCACTTGATTTTCGATTCTGGCTCTCATATCAGCCATTTTAATTGATTCAAGTAAAGATGTAGAGACTTGGCAAAAATATACTTGAAAATAAGGCATTCAAAGTCGTGTTGGAGTACTTCAAAGTCGTGTTGAGGTACTTCAAAGTCGTGTTGAGGTACTTCAAAGTCGTGTTGAGGTACTTCAAAGT